>NZ_JJML01000001.1 GCF_000775285.1 Neosynechococcus sphagnicola sy1
TGTTTGCCCGCATCGTAGCCCACCGATTGGCTCACTCCAGCGGCACTTTTGACACTTTGACTGTCGATAATCGCTTCCGACGGGCTGCGATGACGCTCCTGTTCAATTCGGGTACACTCTCGCAATCGGTCGTGCATCCGCACCCAGGTTCCATCTTTGCGCCACTGACGAAAGTAGGTGTATACGGTTTGCCATGCCGGAAAATCCCCTGGCAACCCTCGCCATCGCACTCCCTCCACCAAAACATAGAAAATGGCGTTCAGAACATCCCACATATCGACGCTACGAGGACGACCACCGAATTTCGGCTCGGGTATCAAGTCGTTGAGTAGTTCAAATTGGGCTTGAGACAAATTACTGGGGTAAGCTTTACTCATGACGCTCTCTCAGTGCTGTGTACGACATATTCGCAGCTTACACTGAGTGAGCTTTTTTACTCACTAAACGACTTTTAAAACACCCTCTTAGGTGGGGAAGCTGTGGTCTTCGAAGCGAGCGAGCCTGCTACTGAGCATCTCAGCGTTGCATCTCAGCGTTGTCTGGGTAGACCAGGGATTTATTGGAGCCAATTTTGCTCGGGTCGTCAACCAATTAACTGGGGCTGAGGTTGAAGTGATTGGTCGTCATAGCGCTGAATTTGAGATTTTACCCAAACGATGGATGGTGGAGCGAACCTTTGCCTGGTGGAATTCCTGCCGACGTTTGAGTCAGGACTACGAAGTGTTGCCAGAGATGAGCCAGGCTATGTTTTATGGAGTGATGACGAGGCTAATGCTGCGTCGTTTAGCGAAATTACAAGAGCAAACTTAATAATCATTTAGAGACAAGCTCTTAGCTACCTCGTTCGGCACGAGGGGGCGCAGGTTCAGATCCTGTCATCCCGATTCTTAATCTGTGAGGCTTGATCTAGCCAGCCCAATGCCTCGGGAATGCTAACTTTTGACAATGGCACCAAAGTCAGCCAGCATCCGAGCTTGATTTCGCAAAAGACCTAAGAGGTTGAGACGATTGCGCTTAATCGCCGGATCGGAGTCCATCACCAAAACACTATCGGGGCCATCAAAAAAGCTGCTGACGGTGGGGGCGATCGCCGTCAGGGCCGCCACTAGCTGCGAATAATCCCGTTGTCCCTGCATCTGGTGGCACAGTCGAATCAAGTCCTGGTAGAAAGCGTGCTCTGAAGCCTTCTGAAAATGACTTGGATCAACGACAAGGATTGGATCGAGTTGATCAGTGGCTAAATCTCCCTGGGTCGCCAACCGAGAGGAACGATTCACCGTTTCATAAATGTCACTGAGACGACCATCCCGGCGAATCGTCTGTAAAAACTGGGCACGATCGCGGATATCCCCTAAATCCCGCAGCGATCGCTCCGTATACTCGGGATCATTGTCCCCCTGCACCGCGTTGATCAGGTCATAGTCAATGCCCTGTTCTTCCAACAAATTCCGCAGCCGCTGTCCGAAAAATTCCTGGAGCTGCTGCAACAGCGACTCAGGGTGCGCCTTGGGATAGACAGTGGTAAAAATGGCGATCGCTTGTTCTAACAATGCCTGTAGATCGAGGTTGAGATTGGCCGCCCAAATAATGTGGACGATGGCATTGGCAGCTCGACGCAGGGCAAAGGGATCAGACGACCCCGTAGGCACCAGCCCCAGACCAAAGATGCTGACGAGGGTATCCAGTCGATCGGCCAGAGCCACGACCTGACCCACCAGGGTTTGGGGCAATTGATCGATCGCTCCCTTGGGAAGGTAGTGTTCGCGAATGCCGATAGCCACGGCCGGATCTTCTCCACTCTGGAGGGCGTAATTTTCCCCCATGATCCCCTGGAGTTCGGGAAATTCCCCCACCATCTGGGTCACCAGATCTGCTTTACAGAGGCGGGCCGCCCGCAGCATCGGGATACGAGCCGTAGCCGAGACGTGCAGTTGATCGGCAATTAGCCCGACTATTTGCTCAATCCGATCGACCTTCGCCCCCATAGAACCCAGGGCTTCCTGGAAGGTAACAGTTTCCAGTTGGGGCAGGTAACCCTCCAGCGATCGCCCACAATCCGCCTGATAGAAAAAACCGCCCATCCGCCAGTCGAGCCCGAATCACCCGCTCATTCCCCGCGGCAATCACCGCTGCTTTTGCGGGATCTCCATTGGAAATGGTAATGAAATAGGGTAGCAGGTCAGTGGTTTGAGGCTGTTGCCACACGGGAAAGTAGCGCTGATGACTCACCATAGCGGTGGTAATCACCGCCGGGGGCAAGCTGAGAAATTCCGGATCAAACTTACCCACCACCGCCGTCGGCCACTCCACCAACTGCACCACTTCCTGAAGCAGATCGGGATAAATCTCAGCCCAGCCATTCACCTGTTGGGCGGCAGTCTGCACTTGTTGTTGAATTAAAGCTCGGCGGCGATCGGGATCAACCTCTACAAAGCTCTGTCGCAGCACTGTGCTGTAATCGGCTGCCTGGGCGATCGCCACGGGTTGGGGATGCAAGACCCGATGGCCTTGGGAAACCCGGCCACTCTCCAAGGTAATACTGCCATTGTGCAGGGTCAGGGGTAGGACTTCCCCCTCCAGCAACAACACCAACCAGTGAATCGGACGGGAGAATTTCAAATCGCCATCCCCCCAGCGCATCATCCGGGGGGCTTCAATGCCCAGAATCCAGGACTGAGCTAGTTCCGTTAAAACTCTCCCCCGTCGGTCGCCCTGGAATCGTCTGCCTCAGGAAAACAAACTCCCCTTTATCCGTAGTGCGAATTTCCAGATCTTCGACCCGAGCTTGGCGCGATCGGGCAAAACCTGTCGCTGCCTTGGTGGGCTTGCCATCCTTGAAGGCGGCCTGCACCGCTGGCCCTTTGAACTCCGCTGCCTGATCCGATTGACGTTGGGGCAACCCCTCAATGATCACTGCCAGACGGCGGGGGGTGCCATAGACCTTGATGGCCGTTGTCGGGAGATGGTGCTCCGCCAGACTTTGGGGAATCCGCGATCGCCACTGCTCTAGGGCGGTATCTACAAATCTGGCTGGTAATTCTTCAGTCCCAACTTCAAGCAGGAAAGTCGCCATAGCAAATCGGTGTCAAGGGGAGTGGCGGAATCGTTAACCTCAACAGTTTACCGCGCCATCCAACCACCTGGTTTCATAGCGGACAATGGTCTCATGTGCAGCGCCTTCACCTGACGAGTGATCACGAGTCATCCCATCCTATGCAGATTTATCGCCTCTCAGCTTTACAGGACAACTATATTTTCTTGCTCCATGACCCAGAGCAGCACATAGCAGCGGTGGTTGACCCTGCGGTCGCCGATCCTGTTTTACAGCAACTCCTTCACCTCAAAGCCAATCTGGTTGCCATCTTCAACACTCACCACCACTCCGATCATGTGGGCGGCAATCTGCGGCTGAGGCAGCAGTTTCCCCAGCTAGTAGTTTATGGCGGTGTTGAAGATCGGGGACGGATTCCAGGGCAACAGGTTTTTCTCCAAGCCGGCGATCGGGTTCAGTTTGCCGATCGGGAGGCTGAAGTACTGTTTATTCCAGGACATACCCGCGCCCATATTGCCTATTACTTTCCCCCCCGCAACAACCTATGGAACTGGAGAATTATTCTGTGGCGATACCTTGTTTGCAGGGGGCTGTGGGCGATTATTTGAAGGCACACCGACTCAAATGATGACATCCTTGAGTCAAATTCGGGCGTTGCCAGATCAGACCCGAATTTGGTGCGCCCACGAGTACACCTTAAATAACCTCAAGTTTGCCCTCACCGTGGATGGTAATAACCTGGATCTCCAGACTCGATGGGCACAAACGCAACAGCTACGCGATCGCGGAGAAGCGACGATTCCCTCCAGCTTAGGGGTGGAGAAGCAGACCAACCCATTTCTGCGCTGGGATCAATCTGCCTTACAACAGATCACGAAAAGCCATGATCCGATTCAGACCTTTGCTCGATTGCGGGGCATGAAGGATCGATTTTAGCGATCGCAGGAACAGCCGATGTGATGATCACCTCTCCGATGGGCAATAGGCAGCCCCTCAAGATCCCAATTCAGCCGTTAGTGCTCTGTCAACCTTGAGTTGATGGAACAAGCGTTTTAAGGAAGTTATCTAAGGAAGTTATCTGTTGAGGGTTTTCACCCCCTGAAAAAAAACTTGACAGACCAGGAGGGAATTAGGCTTCGTAGGGAGTCCCCACCCGATCGACACAGACATTCGCTGCCAGGGGCAACCGACCTGGATTGTGGCGAGCCTCGGCGGCATAGCCAACCGGCACCAGTACTGCGATTGCTAGGTCGAGATCTGCGGTGGCTCCAATCACCTCTTTGACCTTAGCTTCTACCCAGCCATTCATAAAGCAGGTCGAGAGCCCCAGACTTTCAGCTGCAAGAACCAAATGGGTGGCGGCAATCATGGCATCTTTGATCGCATACTCCCGCGATTGCTCGGCCAGGGTTGTATAAAACTGGGGAATGGCTGTTTTAAAATAGTCCACGGTGGTCTCCGTCCAAGCCCCCGTTGCTCGACCTTGCTGATAAATCGGGGTCAGGTCTTTGCGCCAAGCCGCTGCATCGGCAGCAAAGACAAAAGTAACTGGCGCTTGTAAAATTTGCGTCTGTCCCCAGGCGGCGGCTGACAGACCGGCCTTCTGTGTCTCGTCTTGCACGAGAATAATCCGCCAGTCCTGAAGGTTATAGCTACTGGGTGCCGAGATCGTCAATTCCAACAGCTGCTTCAGTAATTCTGGCTCTAGGGGATCTGGCTTGAAGCTTTTAATCGCTCGCCGCTGGGCGATCGCGGTGGGGACATCTAGGGGGTGTTCGATCAAGTTACGAGGCTGTGATCCTAAGTTCATGAGATCCTCCGATGATGAATGAGATCAAGGCTGCGGACAACATCCCAGACGGCAACTTGCCGGACTACATTAATTCCTTAGTTCAAAGAAATCGAACAACAAAACTATAGTACGAGCCATGCAATAATGCAACCATGCGGCTTTTCTATCATCCCCACCCCCATGATCTTTCCCTCGCCAGTGTGTTGTATGCCCTGGGAGATCCGGTGCGCTTAGAGATTGTGCGGTTACTAGCAACTCAGGGTGAGCAGCCCTGTGCCGCCTTTGACTTCGCGATCGCAAAATCCACCATGTCCCACCACTTCAGAGTCCTGCGAGAAGCCGGAGTCCTGCGCTGTCGTAAGGAAGGAACTCAGCACCTCAATTCCCTGCGGCGGCAAGACCTTGATCAGCGCTTCCCTGGGCTGCTGGATGCGGTTTTGCAATCGGCGACCCCCCGCCGCGATCCCCAACCCTAACTATTTAGGGGGTAGCTGCATATGGTACGATGGATCGTCTGACTTGGTTTTGGGAAGTAAGAAGCGTCATGGCGAAGCGTGTTCAATTAGTCTTAAGTCGGGATGTCAACAAGCTCGGTCGTGCGGGTGATTTAGTTGACGTTGCTCCTGGCTATGCCCGGAATTATTTACTGCCCCAGGGCATGGGGGTAACCGCCACTCCTGGCATTCTGCGGCAGGTAGAGCGGCGGCGTGAAATCGAGCGGCAAAGGCTTTTAGAAGAGAAGCAGCAGGCACTGGCTGTGAAGGCCAAGCTGGAAGCTGTGAGACAGTTCACGGTAAGTAAGCAAGTCGGTGAGAAAGAGGCCATTTTTGGCACGGTTACCGATCGAGAAGTAGCCGCGGTGATTCTAGCTGTCGCGGGTCAAGAGATTGATCGACGTGGCATCACCCTCCCCGACGTTCATCAGTTGGGAACTTACAAGGCTGAGATTAAGCTGCATCCCGAAGTGACGATTGTGGTCGATATCGAAGTGATTGCAGCCACTGAATAACAACGGCTGATGTGCAGTTAGCTCAGGACAGGATAGGTGATCAGAACTCACAGGCCATTGATAACCCAAGATGAACCCAGATAACGCTTGTAGACCCTGGCTTACAATTAGCGCTATCGTCCCTCGCTAACCCGCTATTGCCATTGTGGTTCAAGAACTCAACTTTCAAGCGCTTAGCGATCGCCTCCCCCCTCAGAACATTGATGCTGAGGAGTCTATTTTGGGAGGCATTTTGCTAGATCCAGAGGCCATCAGTCGAGTGATTGATGGTCTTCAGCCCGAAGCCTTTTATTTGACCATTCATCAAGAAATTTATCGGGCAGCCCTGACGCTCCATAACCTTGGGCGACCGACGGATTTAATGGGTGTTGGCACATGGTTACAAGACCACAAGCTCCTAGAAAGGGTGGGTGGTCAGAATAAACTGGCTCAACTGGTCGATCGCACCGTCAGCGCGGTCAATATCGACCAATATGCGGCCTTGGTAATGGACAAATACCTGCGCCGGAAGCTGATTACGGTAGGGACAGAAATTGGGCAGTTGGCCTATGAGTTAAACACCGATCTAGAAAAAGTGCTAGATCAGGCGGAACAGAAGGTGTTTAACATTACCCAATCCCGCCCCCAGCAAGGCCTGACCGCAACCTCGGTGATTCTTGATGCCACCTTCAATGATATTGAGAATCGCTCTTTGGGCATGGTGCTGCCGGGTCTGTCCTGTGGTTTCTATGATCTCGATGCCATGACCCAGGGCTTTCAACGATCGGATCTGATCATTGTTGCCGGTCGTCCATCCATGGGGAAAACCTCCTTCTCCCTAATTGTGGCGCGTAACATTGCGCTCTCTCACAAACTACCCGTTGCCGTCTTTAGCTTAGAAATGTCGAAGGAGCAACTGGTCCAACGCCTGCTTTCCAGCGAATCGCAGATTGAAAGTGGGCGACTGCGAGCCGGACGCATTAGTCAGCAGGAATGGGAACCCTTGGGTCATGCCATCAATAGTCTTTCCCAACTGGTAATTTTTATTGATGACACCCCCAACATCACCGTGACTGAAATGCGCTCTAAAGCCCGACGCCTCCAGGCTGAACAGGGGGGGAAGTTAGGCCTGGTGATGGTGGACTACCTACAACTGATGGAAGGCAGTAGTGATAACCGGGTTCAGGAGTTGTCGAAGGTCACCCGGGGCTTAAAAGCCCTGGCGCGTGAACTTGATGTGCCAATTATTGCCCTCTCTCAGTTGAGTCGGGGAGTCGAGTCGCGGACAAATAAGCGCCCAATGATGTCGGATTTGCGGGAAAGTGGCTCCATTGAGCAGGATGCTGATCTGGTGGTGATGCTGTATCGGGACGAATATTACAATCCGGATACCCCTGATCGCGGGATTGCTGAGGTGATCATCACCAAGCACCGGAATGGCCCTACGGGAACGGTGAAGCTGCTGTTTGAACCTCAATTCACCCGCTTTCGCAATCTGGCCTCTCCTGGTCGAACGTAAGGAGTCATGTCGAATGCTCCGTGATCTGATGCATCTTCAGGCCAACGTGTGACACTTAAAACACCTAGGGGATTGCAGGAGCTTCCTGGGCATAGATGGCTCCCTCCGCAGGCCGCCCCCAACAAATTTGCTCTTTTTGATAGATCGCCATCCCTGGTTTTGCGCCTTTGGGTTTAAAAACATATCGGGGCTGGGTATAGACAACCGGAACCTGCTGACTCTGGCGGGCGCGGCTGTAGTAAGCAGCGAGATCAGCCACAACTTGCAGATCGGTTTCCTCGGCAATTCTTCCAGGTGGGAGGCGCAGCAACACATGACTGCCCGGTATTTCCTGGGTATGAAACCAGAGATCGTAATCACCTGCTAGGCGAAAGGTGAGGTGATCATTCTGGCGATTATTACGCCCCACAAGCACTTCAAACCCACTGGGCGTTTGATAGCGATGGGGGAGACTGCCGTCGATGTCAGCAGCACGATTTTCAGAGAGCGTTTTTTGACCATCGCTCCGGTTCGTGTAGTTGTCAGCTTCTAAATAACCCTGCTGCACCAGTTCTGCGCGAATTTCCTGCAACGCCCATAGATCGCTGACCTGTTGGTACTGTTCCAGTTGAGTGAGGGCTACTTCTACCTGTTGTAGATAGGCAATGTCTGTCTGCACCTGCTGTAACAGCGGTTCCACCGCCACCCGCGCCCGTTTGAGCTTTTGATGTTGTTTATAGAGCCACTGGGCATTTTGCACTGCATTTTTCTCTGGGTTGAGGGGGATGATCATGGGTTCACCCGTTGTGAAATCGGGAAGGGCGATCGCCCGCAGTCCCGGTTGCCAGTGCTGGAGATGGGCCATCAATAAATCAGCCCAGTGACGCCATGCCTCCGCTTGGGCGGATTGCTGGAGCCGGATCTCGAAAGTCGCCGCCTTTTGCTGGAGTTTGCCCAGGACATGACTGACCTTTTGAAAGAGTTGATGCCGGAGTTGTTGAAAGTCCTGTCGATGGAGCTGATTGCTGTAATAACGGTTAAGCAGTTCCTGGATAGTCTCACTCGGTACCATCTCTCCCCAACCCAAAACCGTATAACCCTGAGCTGTCCATCCCGGTTGAAACTTATGGGTTATCAAGATGTCAAGCCAAGCTTGCCACCGCTGATACAACCGCTGCCAGTCGGCTGCATTCAAGCTTGCTGTGGATCGCTCTAGTTGCAATTCAGCGGTTTGTACCAGGGAGGCCACCAAGACCTTACTCAGGCCGCGATAACTCTTGAGCAGGCTGGGTGCCAAAGCTCCTGGAATCAGACTGATGCGATCTTGCCAGGATGCCAGGGACTCGGTGGGGGTGGGGATGGCATCGGTGAGAGCCGGAGGAGCCTCATAGGGTTGACCCGTTTGAATCGGACGGATACTCGATTGTTGGGGATTGACCTGGTGAGCAGCAGTAATAATCAGTTGATCCGCATTCGTAAGCACAAGGTTGCTGTACTTGCCCATGATTTCAATGTACAGATGCCAGAGAGCTGGTTCGTCCGGACGGTGGGCAAACTGGAGATCAAAGACGCGCTCCCAGGGGGCGATCGCGTCGAGAGATATCAAAGCCAACCCCTGTAACTGATGACGTAGTTGCTGACTAAAGGTAAAGGTATCGGGGGCACGGGGGGGCGGATCGGCCATACAGATGCGAGCAGCCTGGGGATGCCAGGACAGGGTCAGCCAACCCCGACGGTTCAGGGTACGGAGAGCCAAGCATACGGTGTGGCGATCGCGCTGGCACACTTGTTCTAAACGAGCCGGAAGCCAATCGGTTTGGAGTTCCCAACAGGCTGCTGCTAGGGTTGTATAGTCCACAGGTTGCATCGCCAAGACCCCAGAGGCACATCAGATCCAGAATAGTCGGTCAGCGGCTGCGCTTGGGGGATGGTATTCCCTGATCACGAGGATGGAAACAGCACATGTCCGATGGTATCAAATTGATCAACATTGGCTTTGGGAATATTGTTGCCGCCAATCGGGTGATTGCCATCGTTAGCCCCGATTCCGCCCCGATTCGACGGATTGTGACCGATGCCCGCGATCGCGGGCAGTTGGTTGATGCCACCTACGGTCGCCGCACTCGGGCGGTGATCATCACCGACTCCAGTCATGTGATTCTCTCTGCGATCCAGCCAGAAACCGTCGCCCATCGCTTTATGTCTAACCGGGATGGCCATGGCGAGGAGACCTAATGCCTTTATGATCTGAGCAGTAGGGCTTGGAAGGGCATCATCGTGAGTCAGCAACCCGGCAAATTGATTGTCTTGACAGGGCCAAGTGGGGTTGGGAAGGGAACGCTACTGAAACTGCTACTCCAGCGTCACCCCGAGGTTTATCTGTCGATTTCAGCCACCACCCGCCCCCCGCGTCCCCATGAGATCGATGGGCAGCATTATTACTTTGTCAGCCACGAGCAGTTTAAGCAGATGGTTGCCCAAGGGGATCTACTGGAGTGGGCCGAATTTGCTGGCAATTGCTATGGCACCCCTCGCTTACCCGTGGAACAGCGGATTCAGCAGGGACAGTGGGTGATTCTGGAAATCGAACTCCAGGGAGCACGACAAATTCAACAAACCTTTCCGGAAGCCCTAAGAGTCTTTATTTTGCCCCCTTCCTTAGCAGAGCTAGAAAAACGCATTCGCGATCGCGCCCAGGATAGTGAAGCCGCCATTATCCGCCGTCTGCAACGAGCAGCGGAAGAAATTGCCGCCGCCGATGAGTTCGATCTGCAAGTGGTGAATGATCAGCTCCAAACCACCCTGACTTGGTTGGAAGCGGCATTGTTTTTGTCCCAGGAGACTGCCAGTAGGCTCCCAACCTCTCGACGCTGATCTCAAATTCCTATAGGGACATCGCATCCAGCCTCCTGAGAGCCTGGGTTTGTTACTTACCGATACATTTTCTGTAAAATTTGGTTTCTTTTCCACAGAGCGCAGAATCCGTCTGTTAGTCTTTTACAAAATTAGCAATTGATTTGCTCTCAGCAGCTATTACTTTCCCACAGGGGTTGCTATCTAGGGGGTTTGAAGCACCCAGCTCTATTGCTTATTCATTAAGCAATAGTACTCACTACAAGCGAATGAGTCCCCACAGTTCATATCAAACAGGCCAGACTATGAAAAAGTTTTCAGAACAATGGATTCGAGAGTGGTGTGATGACAATGGATGGACCGATCTATTCATTGAGCATTGTCATTACTGGGCGTTTCCTCCCGGTGCGGTCATGCCCATGCCGCTTCCGGGCACTGTTTTGAAAACGATTAAAGACCAAAAGGGTTGGTGCTTAGAAGAAAAAATCTGGGTAGGTGCCGCGATCGCAACAACCCTGATCGGTTCAACATTAACCTATGTTCTGGCATCCCCGATGCCGCTGATTGCAGCCTTCACCTTTTGTGCTGTTGTTGTGGGTCGCATGGAAGTGGAAGAACTGTAAGGTGCAGTTACTCAAGAGTTGTCTTGATAGCTGATTGGACAACGGTATTGAGAAATCAAGCATGGGCTAACTGCTGCAATACAGTAGTTGCCTCACGGAGTATAGTGTTTCTCACGTACACGCAGTACATTTTGGCGTGAACTACCCCGCCCACAAGGGCCTGTTGGTATTCTTCGCCTTGGCGTTTGCTTGTTCGAGGAGTTCGGCTGGCGGGGCTATATGCTACCGCACTTGGCAAAACAATACAGCTTGAGAACAGCATTGCTGCTTCATGCATTTGTTTGGTGGGCATGGCATTTGCCTGTGCTTGTGAGCATGTGCATGACTGAAAAGCTAACTGATAATATCGGCCTTTCAATCACTATTACGCTGGTAGTCAGTCTAATTCCTAGCGTGATGCACGCAATTGTTTATGCCTATATTTGGACTGTGACGCAGAGCCTTGCTGTTGTCACTGTTTATCACGCTGCCTTTGATGAGACTCGAGATGAGATCGAGGTTTCGATCGGGTTTGGCTCTTTGGTTGCAATCTGGCAGATGCTGACGTTGACAATATTTGGCGGATTAATATTGTGGAAGGGTAATTGGCAGTATTTAGCTGCAAGGAGAATAAGAGCAAGTCATCCTTGAATTTTGGGATCAAAGAAGATTTCGGATTACTCATCGTAGAAATGCTCAGAACGGGTTCTATCCTTTGGCGAAATTTAACGCCAAAAATGGGAAAGTACATGAACGGCGAAACTAAACTGACTTTGATTAAAAGTATTCATACGTTGATCTGGATATTCTTCAATGTTGTGATTTTCTATATGCTGTATGCCGCGATCGCCCATAAACTCGATAGCTGGCTCTGGATCGGGTATGGATTTGTATTTTTAGAGGGACTAATCCTCCTAACTTTTAACTCCCACTGCCCCTTAAACCTGCTGGCTCGAAAATACACAAACTCCCCAAAGGACAATTTCGATATTTATCTTCCAGCTTGGCTAGCCAAGTACACGAAGCGAATCTACACGACTCTCTTCGTGATCATTATCATCATCACTCTCTATCAAATTCTGAATTAACAACCATAGGTCAGTATCATGTGGATTCAATGGATTGTAATGATTGGTGTTTTAATCATCGTCTGCCTTGGAATTGCTGCTATTTATGGTCGCTATCGCTGGCAGTTAGAGACAGATCAGTTACGCACCAAATTAAAAGGTGGACGGCAAACCATGCAGCCAAAAATCTTCAATCCAAAAGAGCTTGAAGGTTTGCCAGCTCCGGTGCAACGCTTCTTTCAAACAGTTCTCAAGGAGGGGCAGCCGATCGTAGCTGCGGTCAAACTTTCTCAACAGGGACAGTTCAATATGAGTGAAACAGAATCCAAATGGAGTCCGTTTACTGCCACTCAACTTGTGATGACTCAACAGCTCGGTTTTGATTGGGATGCACGCATCCAGATGGCTCCAGGAGTGAATGCGTTTGTCCATGATACCTATCTTTTAGGAGAAGGCAGCTTACATGCATCATTACTCGGTCTTTTCACCGTTGCAAACATGCACGGTGAGCCTGAGAACAATCAAGGTGAATTATTGCGGTTCTTTGCAGAAACTACTTGGTATCCCACTGCCCTACTACCGAGTCAGGGTGTGCGCTGGGAAGCGATTGATGATAATTCTGCTCGCGCTACTTTGACGGATGGGGCAACCACTGTTTCCCTGGTGTTTCAGTTTAATGCTGAAGGAACTATCTCGACGATGCGGGCTGAGGCTCGGTATCGCGACAAGCTGACTGCGATGCCTTGGAGCGGTCGATTCTGGGAATATTCTATTCGCGATGGGATGCTGATTCCCTTAGAAGGCGAAGTGGGATGGGAGTATCCAGAAGGAATTCGGCTTTATTTTAAAGGAAAAATTACGGAGATTCACTATGAGTTCGTATCGTGATAGGGCGATCGCTAGAACAGTTCTATGGTATCTGTGCAGATGACCCCATTATTCTGGATGATCTAGGAATTTCAGAGAGCCTGGATGATGACCTTGCTGGAGCGTTTGACTAGAGAATGCGCTACCTGCTCGATACGAATGTTTGTGTGATGTATTTGAATGGTCGTTCGGACTCAGTGCGCGATCGCTTGCATTCTATCTCCCTTGAAGAGATGGCTGTATGTTCGATTGTCAAAGCTGAATTATTCCACGGTGCCATGCGGAGCAACAACCCAACCCGAACGTTGGAACGGCAGCAGATTTTTTTGGCAAGCTTTGCATCACTTTCATTTGATGATGAAGCTGCGATTGTTTGTGGGCAAATTCGGGCGCGTCATGCTAGTGTAAAAACTCCGATCAGTGCCTGTGATTTGCTCATTGCCGCGATCTCCCTGGCAAATAACCTCACTCTGGTCACTCATAACACGCGAGAGTTTAGACGAGTGGATGGGTTGCAGGTTGAGGATTGGGAGGTTGAGGCGTGAGAGATCGCTCCAAATGTTCGCCAGGGTTGACCCTAGAGAAGTGAACTTTTCGGTGGTTAAGGAGGAAGGCGATCGTAACCAGTACGCAGGCTATTTCTACGACACCAGCGACGGCGGAAATGGGGCTTCTGAAGCCGTGTTCAAACATATAGCTGAACTTGCGAGTACGGCTGCTGCGTTGGCGAAGCCTCCCGGAACGAGAATCGCCCGATTTTCAGAAGGATTAAGTGTGCTAGTGACTCTTTAAAGCAGGTCGTTAAGCACCCCGGTAATAGGATATAAGCGGTGGATGTTCTGCTTCATCAGGAGTCATGTATCGCTCGTAAACTGCAACCTCATATTCACCTGGGGGAAAATACTCCTTATCAACAAGGATAAATTGAGTATCCGACAACGAAGTCTCAGCTAATGTGTAGAGATAGTTATAGAAAGAGTTAAAAATGTCTCGATTGACATCTTCCCCAATATTTTTCATTGGAGTATCGATAATAATAAAATTTGGTAAAGGTAAGCCATTATCTGCTGCTACAGCGTGTAATGCAAGTGCGTAACAGACTTTGAGAAGAGTCTTTTTCCCACCACTACCTGCGTTTGAGAAATACCATTTTAGTGCTTCATCTCCATTAGATAAGATCCAGGGTATCCAAGTCTTTCGATTGATTTCAACTTTGTCACTTTGATAAATGCCTGGAACATGTGTGTTCAATAATGATTCTAGATAAGCTTTTTCTATATCCTGAATATTTTGATCAGCGTTGGTTAGGCTATCCTTTTCCTGTTGAATTTGTTCTTCAAGCTCAGACTCGGAAACTGCTAATTCATGCACCTCACGTTCTAGCTCAGAAAGACCAGCAATCATGTCAGCCATCCTCTGAAGCCCTCGAACTCTTTCCTCAAGCGTCGCGAGACATCTCTCCATCTCACGAGATCTTGCCAAAAAAAGCTGAATCATAAGTTGCTAGTTCTCGCTCAAGTCTTATATCAAGCTGAGCTTTCTCTTGTTTTAGTCTCTCAATTCTTCTTGTTTGATTACCGACGGCTTTTTTATGCCCTGAGATAGCTTCATCAAGTTCTATGATTCTGGAAATCAGATCTTGCTTGACAACTTCATTTTTCAATGACGTTTGTTCGTTATTCTGGGCAGGATGCCTTCCACACAAGTAGCATGAACCTTCTTCCGAATAGCTCGGATTATCAATTCTTGTGCCGCAAGATGGACAGGATTCAAAAGACACGCCCGATAGCAGTGTTACTGCTGAATTGGCTCTTGCAACTTTTAGCTTTGCAGATAAAAGCTCTGCTTTGAGTGATTCTTGTTCAGTAATTTTTTCATGTAAATCTGCTAATGCTTGTTCCTCTTGATCAAGTTCATTACTTAATTTTCGTAAGGATTGTCGTAGCTCATCCACAAAATGTGTATCAGACTTATATCCTTGTCTAATAGAAGTCTCCTCTGAGCGAGCTTCACTAAGCTCCAGTTGAGCTTGATCCATCTCATTAGCAATATCAGTTTCAGAAGCATATCCAAATCTTTGTAGAAAGAGCCTAATCTGTTTAATTGCCTCTCTCTTTCCAATCTTCTGCTCCTTGATTTCAGCAAGATGGGTTTCCAGTTCGTTTAATCTTTCAGTGTAATACCCCACAATAAAGCGCATTACATTGCGGCTTTTGGACAAGATGATTGGCTCTTCTAGTCTATAAAAAGAAGAATCAAGATTATCCTGGTCTAAATAGCAATACCAAAGAATATCTCGAAAACTAAGTCGTACAAGTGGGGAATTAGGACTTATCTGATTCTTCCGAACTCTAAGAATTGGTGAACCCGCAAGGTAAAATATTAAATCACTTAGATAGAATATGTCTGTTCCCCAAATTGGGGATTGATTAGAACCTGATTGAATCGGCACTAATACAGTTCCAGAGTCATTATCTCCTCTCCAAGTTACTTGAACTTGGTTAGAACCCTGGGCTTCACGCTCAAAGACTACATTGTTAGTACCGATCTGCGCTGCAAGTTCAACTCCAACTAATTCTTGCTGAATTGCGGGAGTGCGTTCTAGATCTCCGCCCAGACAAAAATCAATTAGTCTAACAATCGACGACTTACCCGCAGATATCTTTCCGTGAAAGAAGGAAACCTGCGGTGAAAATTCAATTACCTCCCTGGATTGTTTGCATTGAAGGGTTAAGGATTTGAAGTGAATTTTCATTGTTCAATCTCCTCGCCAAGGCGTAGAGTTACAATTTCAGGGAAGGTCGCATAGATAAACTTCATCAAGCGGGTAGGTGCCCAATCGAAGTGTTTCTTGAGTAAGCGAGAGCGATTAGCCAGATCGCTATAAGCATTATCTTCTGCTAGCTGCTTTGCAACATCCAGTCCTGTATCAGTCAAACCGATATGGATCGTCCGACCGCGAACCTCTACCGTGACTAAGCCCTTGGCTGCCAAAAGATTGATAAACCGTCGATATCTAAAATCCCAGGGACCATAACGATATCGCACCATGCTAGACTCTACACTTTTGCGCTCATGTTCAGCAACGTTTGCTTCTGCTGAATCAGTACTGCATGCCCTTAAAGCACGTTCCAGAAAAACCGGATAGCGCAACAAAAAAATCTAGCTTGGCGAGCTTTGTTAGTCCATTGATGGTCTTGCTGCCATTACGCCCTGCAAAAATGCCAAGCAGGACGAGTAACCGTCCCTCATGTAGTTCATCATTTTCTTCCAAGTCTGCCAGTGTATAGAAGAGATTCATATCATCTCCTCCGTTAGAATCTCAAATTCTGGACTCCACCACACCAGACACTCTTCAGTTAAAATTCCAGCGATGCCGCATAGATGTTCGTAAGTGCATTCAAAAAATTGCTGCCTATCTCGATTGTAGCGATCTCGCAGACGCTTTCTTAATTCCTTCAGCATATCTGAGCCAAAGGGCATAGACTCTGTGTACACATCATCATGTGCTTCTTGGCATTCTGTCCAAATTATGTTGCGGAGATGTTGATATTGGGAGTCTGCCTTTTTAGATACCATGCTTAAAAAGCCATTGATTGAGAAGATACTCAGCCGAAAACTTATGGCTTTTTGCAAGTTCAATATTAGCGACTGAAAGATCGCCAGCAATCATTTTCAACTCCATTTTCCGCATCCCACTTGGCAACTTTGATAGGGGTGGGTGATCATAGGTTGTCAGTAGAACTGTAGATCGTGAATCTAATACTGCTGAGCCATCGAGATTTACTAACTCAAGAATTCGCTCTATTGTGATCTTCTTACCTTGAATTGTAAGGTTTGTTCGTTCATGCTCTGAGTCTTTAAGTAGTACAAGGTATTCTTCCCGTGGAGATGATTTGGGTAGAGCGGCAGCTTTCAACATAGCTCCGATCAGCGCATCCTCTATCTTCAAAACTTGTTGGGGAGAGAAATTTTTTACTTGAGGACAACACGCTAGTGCTCGAAATAGTCTAGAGCCAACGTCTTTAAGCCCTGGTGCATCTTCTTCCAAATACACTTTCCCTAGAGTTCTAACAATTAAAGAATTATCTCCCTTGGATATCTTCGTGAGTTTTTTCAGGAGTTGTGATAGATAGCTATTGGAGAGAGTTTCTTCTAGACTACTTTCTGAAACAATTTCCAGTAAATACGGCAAATTGCTACTATTCTTCCTTTCTCGCCAAAACCCACAACTAGCCGCAATGACATATCGATCAAAATCCTCTGGGAAGTCTCTTTCAAGCTGGATAAAGCGGTTGAGAGAATTTATTATTTCTTCATCATTAGTTTTGAAAGAATCTTTTCCCACAGCCCTAGTTTTAATTTGGATGCCAATGAACCGACCATCGGTACGCTTGACTAGAACATCCTCCCAATGTTCGCAGAAAATGTAAGCAACTTCAGGCTCTTCCTCTAGCATTGCTAAGGATTTCAGTGCGGCATAGGTTGCTTGGTAGCGAAAGCGACTTTGGGTGTCATCACCTGGGTCGTCTCTATCTAGCAAATGTTCGGGCGTACCTGATTTACTCATCCGAATCTCAGGGTGCTCACTTTAAATCATTCATTACAGGATAACCCTAGAATAACTACTTCCTAAAATAAGTGTCCATTTGTCCACCGAGCGCTGGCGAAGCCCCTCTCCCGGAGGTTCGCCCCGTCGTTTGATTTTGATCAGCACTTCTTTTTCACCAATATTTTTCGTCCTTTCCAACGAGTTAGAATCGTGGATTTGCCAATAAAGGCACGGAGCAGGTCTGCTTGAATAAATGATGAGAAGGTGCCTGCGGCAGTCGTTAGGATACCAGAGATTGTTTTTTCCAGCGTCCTTCGCACTGAGGAACTGTACAAAAGAGGTGGCGACCCATTCATCCAATTGTGTTGAATGGCTGCTATTATCATCAGGCTGATGAGTCAAATGAAACAACATACCAAGATAATAAACGTTTGACAGCAATTCTAACGACTAAAGGGTAAGAACTAGAATGGCCATTTGGACACTTTTGAGGAGGGACGTACCATGCATTTGAAGCCCTGGACAAAACCTTGGCTCTTGCAGACGACCCTGATTATTTCCCTAATGTGAGACTTAAACACCGTTGGTGGTCACATAATCCTTTTTGCATTTCAAAAACCCCTTTATAGTGCCCTAATTTATCAATAGGTTTAAACTATTGTTCTTATAGATAATAGTGTTTGATTTTATCGAAACCTAGATATAGAGTCTGAAAATAGTAGGCATACTATTAAACTACCGACTGGTTATTCCTTTTAAGGTCAATTAGTTTTTTGTCGGGAAGCCACTGTATGCACAAATAGATAGTTTTACCAGAAGCACATCCCCATGAACATTCTGGAGTTTACCCTGGTCGTTGGTACAGTTTCTTCCCTAGCTGGATTTCTAGGTGCATTAACGGGACTGGGTGGCGGTACAGTGCTCGTGCCAATCTTGACGCTCATGTTTGGGATTGACATTCGCTATGCGATTGGAGCCTCGCTCATTTCGGTAATCGCTACCTCCTCCGGCGCTGCTGCTGCTTATGTAAAAGAAGGATTCACAAATATTCGGGTAGGGATGCTTTTAGAAGTGGCGACGACGGTTGGGGCACTCATCGGGGCTTTCCTGGCAACGAAGCTACCAACTTCATGGATTGCAATCGTTTTCGGCATGGTTCTCCTGATTTCATCTTACTTGTCGAGTCGATCGCATTTGGATAAGCAGATCGATAGTGTTCCTGATCCAATAGCAACTCGCCTCAGATTGAATGGGAGTTACCCAACCCCAGAAGGACAACAGACTTACTTTGTGCAGCATGTTCCGCTCGGGTTTAGCCTAATGATGTTGGCGGGAACCCTATCGAGTTTGCTGGGTATTGGTTCTGGTGCAGTCAAAGTATTAGCAATGGATCAGGCAATGCTCCTACCGTTTAAAGTATCTACCACCACCAGTAACTTTATGATTGGAGTGACAGCGGCGGCTGGAGCAGGGGTTTATCTCAATCGCGGGTACATTGATCCTGGTTTATCCATGCCGGTCATGCTAGGGGTGCTATTGGGGTCAGCGGTAGGAGCAAGAACTCTGATTCATACTAATCCCAGTACGCTCCGTAAAGTTTTCAGTGTAATTATTTTGCTTTTGGCAATTCAGATGATTGTCAATGGGATTACCGGGAGAATTTAAGATGGCAAGGGCACAGCAACAATGGACTGAGCATGAATTTGAACAATGGCTTGGCAATCTTCTCCGAGGTGGGGTCGTCTTGTCAGCAGGGATTGTTGCAGTTGGAGGCGCTTTATACCTGATGCGTCATGGCATGGAACCACCCAGTTATCGGGTGTTTCGAGGCGAACCCGCCGAATTTCGAGTTCTACCAGAGATTATCGAGACTGGACTGACTTTCCATCGGCGACGTAGCTTGATCCAGATTGGCTTGCTAGTTTTGATTGCGACCCCGATTCTGCGGGTGGCTTTTTCTGGCTATATGTTTGCAAAGCAGGGCGATCGCACCTACGTCATCATCACGTTTATTGTTCTCACAATTCTGCTCTACAGCCTTTTTCAAAGTTAGTTATCATTCAACCTGTGCAAACTACCCAAGAAAGGTAGAAGTTACTTCTAGAACACATGCTGACCTACCCTGAACTTAGCCCGATCGCCCTCAAGCTAGGACCTCTTACCATTCACTGGTATGGGCTGATGTATCTGCTTGGCTTTCTAAGTGGATGGGTGTTGCTGCAAGTTCGCATCAAGTCCCTCAAATTAAACTGGACAGTCGATCAATTGAGCGATTTGGTCATCTATTTAATACTGGGCGTAGTTTTTGGTGGGCGATTGGGGTATGTGCTGTTTTATGATTTCCTCGTCTATCTTCAACATCCATTGAAAGCTTTGGCAATTTGGGATGGTGGGATGTCGTTTCATGGCGGGTTGATCGGGGTCATTGTTGCGATCTCTCTTTATGGACGCAAAAATCAACGCAAGTTTTTTGAGATTGCAGATTTTATTGTACCTGTGGTGCCGATTGGGTTAGGAACAGGACGCATTGGTAACTTCATTAACGGAGAATTATGGGGAAAGGTTGCTAATTTACCCTGGGCAATGCAACTTCCCTGCGCTGATTCTCGCTTTGTGCGCTACTGCAACGGTGCAACGACAGGATATAGCCTTCCCAAACATCCCTCTCAACTGTACGAGTTTTTTCTAGAGGGTATTGTTTTATTCACGGTGCTATGGTGTTTCTCTCATAAGCCTCGACCAAGAATGGCAGTATCAGGGCTGTTTGCCTTACTGTACGGAGTCTTCAGATTTATAGTTGAGTTCGTTCGCTTGCCGGATGTTCAACTGGGTTATTTGGCGTTTGGATGGCTCACAATGGGTCAGGTGCTATCGCTCCCTTTAATTTTGATAGGAATGTTACTTCTTGGTCTTGCCTATAGTCGTAAAAACAACAGATTAAGGCAGACATCAACAAGTCAAAATTGAGAGTTTTTGGATGTTGGATTAGGAGCGTTATTGACACGATCTCGCCACAAAACTAAAGGAACACTGAGTGCCCCTAAAACCATAACGACTCCTGTTAGTAACCAAATCAAAATACGATTCGGGTGATAGTCTTCTCGCTCAATTTGCCAAAAGACTTGATTATAACGCCATGCAGCTAAAGCGATGACAACAATTCCAAACACAACCAGACTGACCCCTAGCGTTTCAGAGTTAAAAAACGGGACGCTGTGCAGGTTCTTGTTGAGTCACTGTCGCTTGCAACTGGCGGAGAAAGATACTGAAACGAGCGATCACAAACCCAAACCCAATTAACGCAAGCGACGTTCGCAGCCACGCCAGAAATGTCCGTTCATTGGCTTGATGCTCTCGAATGCGATCGATTTTAGAGCGCCTGGTCATGAGATCACTTAGCAATTAAGACGAGCACTATACCTCTTTGGCTCCTATTTTAGAATTCCTCCTGCCTGTCTCAACCTTTGCAGGCTTTCGCAGTCCTTCTAGTTGTTTGAGTTGTTGAGACTGCTCGGACAACCGAATTGAGAGACGATCGCCCACCAATTCACAGAGGTCAAAGATGAACGGTTCGGCAATCTCATAATAGACACTGACTCCTTGAGGTGTGCGGGAAAGAATCCCTGCCTGCGCGAGAATCTTCAAGTGCTTTGAGACATTCGCCTGCCCTAATCCGGTTTCTTCCATAATTTCGGTGACATTCTTCGAGCCTGACTTCAGGGAACACAGCACTTGCAAACGGCTGAGTTCGGACAGCACTTTAAAGTAATCGGCAACTGGAGCCAAGGCAGAAGGCGGTAGTGTCATACGTTGAGGAATGGACTTCAACTAGTTTACTACTTTAATTAAATAATTGTATTACCATATAGTAGTATAATCTAAAGAGGAATTAAGTTTGATTGCAAGATGATTTGTTCCTTTGCCATCATTTCTGCTCAACCCAAAGGAGACCCTAACATGAATTTTTTCGGCTTCAACCGTTCCCAATCGTTGCAAACCAACACCCTACAGACGATTGATGCTCAAACTCTGAAACAGTGGTTAGACCAACAAACGGTCATTCTAGTAGACGTGCGGGAAGCGGATGAGTACGCTACAGGGCATATTCCCGGAGCAACTCTGGTGCCTCTGTCTACGTTTGATCCCAAGCAAATTCCTCAGTCTCAAAATCAAAAAATCGTGCTTTATTGCCGTTCAGGACAGCGATCGACCATGGCATCCCAAAAGCTATTAAAGGCTGGCTTTTCAGAAGTGACACACTTAGAGGGTGGCATTGGTGCATGGAGGAAAGCCGGATACCCAGTTCAAGCTTGACGGAGCGACAAAGTCATGATCATAGACCGCAAACGCACCCTGATTGTCGGCGGAGTCGCTGGGGGTGCATCCTGTGTTGCCCGTGCCCGCCGCCTTTGAGAAACTGCTGAAATTATCATGTTTGAGCGAGGTTCGTTTCTCTCGTTTGCCAACTGTGGTCTGCCCTACTATGTAGGCGATGTGATTACGGACGAGAAAAAGCTCCTGGTTGCCAATGCAGACCTGTTTCGGCATTCCACTCTCGCAATTGCGCGATCGCAGTATGAGGGAGCTTAACAAGCCTTCTTTGCATCAATTCCTGCCCTAGACTATAGAAATTAACAAGTTGTGCCTCTCCTATCATGCCCACAGCAGGTAAAGTGCCACAAGTTGATATGACTCAACAGACTCACCCTGCACTCGCGGATTACCCCGTTTTGTCAAGCGATCAGTCGGGGTGGCAGGGCATCTTCTTCCACCATTATGATCATCCCGCTTATGAAAGCCCAGAGCACCAATGGAGGCAGCACATCATCGGTATTGTCGGGCGGAGTGGACACCCGGTTGAGTCCCAGCATCGATTAGAGGGACAAGTTCAGCACTGTTACTGCAAACCGGGTGAGATGCTGTTTGTCCCTGCTGGCATGCGCTATGCATCAAACTGGCAACAAGCAGGTGAATTTTCTTTGCTAGGATTTTCTTCCAGGTTCTTTGAGCAGGTCGTGCGTGAGTCAGTTCACGTTAAGCAGGTCGAACTCATTCCACACATCGGGATTAATGATCCGTTAGTGCAGCAAGTTGGACTGGCTTTGAAAGTGGATGTTGAGGCACAGCATCCCACAGGTCGAATGTTTGGTGAGGCTTTAGCAACTGGTCTAGTGATTCATCTCCTCAGGCAGTATTCAGTTTGGCGACCTCAATTAGCTTCTGACGATAAAGGTCGTTTGCCTGAGTCTCAGTTGCAAAGAGTGTTGGATTATATTCACAACCACCTCGATCAAGATGTTGCTCTAGAAGATATTGCTAACGTACTGAGTTTGAGTCAATATCATTTCTGTCGTCTATTTAAACAAGCAACGGGAGTGGCTCCCTATCAGTATTTAACTCAGCGTCGCATTGAGCGTGCCAAGCAATTATTACTAACGACTAAACTGACCATCACTGAAATCGCTTTTGCAGTGGGTTTAAGCAATCACAGTTCGTTTACCAGACTCTTCCGCCAATATGTTGGTGTATCGCCCAAGGTCTTTAGAGCATCTCAATAAAAATTTCGGCAAGATCGGCACAGTTTGAGCAAATCTAGTCAAGCTTTCAATCGCAGGCGATCGCTACACTCAGCGTATGACATGAGAACAGTCTGCTGAGGCAATTTTGCCACCTTTCGACAACGCAGCTCATGACGCGAAGTATAAGGAGCATGCAATGACAACACGTGAAATAGGCGAAGAAGTATCAAAGCCTGACATAACACCAAAACACAAGAAGCCTTTTAAACTGAGCCTTCAGCAAAAAAACTGGATTTTATCGTTTCACATTGGCTTTGCAGCCCTGTGGACTGGAACCGTTCTCAGCATGTTTTTGATTGCGCTCAGAAACAAAGATACGGCTAACGCTGACATTCTTTTTGCACTCAACTCAGCCATTAATTTACTAGATGATGTAGTTGTGATTCCGGCGGCGATCGGCTCGGTGCTTACGGCAACTATACTCTGCTGGCAGACCAACTACGGCTTTTTCAAATTCTATTGGGTGATCACGAAGTGGGTTCTGACGACTGGACTGATGATTTTCGGCACCTTCTGGTTGTTTCCGTGGGGCAATACGGCTGAAACCATTGCCTTAGCCGAGGGCTTAAATGCGTTTAAGAATCCCCTTTACTTATTTGATACAAGAGGAGTGCTCATTGGCTCACTGCTTCAGCTCTCTTTTCTCTTTGTCATCATTGCTATTTCCACCCTAAAGCCGTGGGGAAAGCGAATTTCTAAACAGTCCAAAGTAGTGCAATAAAGATATCAATCAACAATCAGTTGGAATTCTCTCATAGAATTTAGACATACAGAGATGAGGCAAATGATCGACAATCAAGCACTGCTTTTGAAAACTGTAGAAGATGCTTTGGCTGCATGGAATCGTAAGGATGTGAAAGCATTTTCTGAATACTTTACAGAAAATGCTGAATTCACAGACGTGGTTGGGCAATTAATGCCTAATCGTGCAGAGATTGAACGGTTACACACTCAACCCTTTACAACCGTTCTCAAAAAAGCTCAGTTGGAAACAAAAGAGATTAGAGTAAAAGCGATTCGATCGGATGTTGCGTCAGTCGATATCAAGTGGGAAACAACTGGACATACGAAACCGGATGGAACGCTGCTTCCATCACGATATGGTTTGTTACACCTTGTGGCTGTGGAAACGGGTGATTGCGCTATCTCTAAGCAGGAGATGTGCTCGAAATTTGCGGTTGCTCATAATGTAGACTACACGGCAACCTATAGAGCACGGGAGGCAAAAGCGGTTGCCAAATAAGTGGAATCTATCAATGAGTTGACAATTCTATCCATCGATTCGTTTCTTCTAAAAAATATTTACCGGGCTGGCACATTCCCGTAGGTGGTTAAAAGAGCCGAATTCCTCGTGCCAGAATTGCCGCGAACAGGGGGATCAGGGCAAACCCGACTAGCTCTCCCCTGATGAGCCAGGAGAGCCGTTGAATTTGCGGTAATTCTAAATCAGGAAGTTTGCTATCCCGCAATCCTTTCACCCAAGAGACAAATGAAACGGTGGGATAGAGAGACAGCAAACTGACCCCAATGAAGATCCCGACTTTGGTGTAAAATACGGGGCTGCTGAGGTAGTAATCAGTGCCTTTCCCAAAGTAGAGGACTCTCAAAATTCCGGTAATCAAAACCATCGTTGCCGACAAACCATAAATAGTATCTGCCGTAACAACTCTCCAGGCTTCTTGTAAGCTGAGATCTTTTTTCAGCGTCAAGCTTTCAACCACCAACGCTCCAAACGCCAGCATGAAGCCTAAATAATGCAAATACGCTGTAACAGCACTTCCCCACATTGGTTTCTCTCTAGCGGTATTGGTATTCAATCAGGGTCAGGGTTCTATCGGTACAACATCATGGAAATGAGTGAAGTCGATGTAGTGTTCCCCACATTTGGTTTCATGAATAATGTCCACCAATTGGTAATTCCATAAAATCTCTTGAGCCTGGTAAAGATGTCGAGCATGAACTGCTTGAGTCTAAGTCGGGCGATCGCCTAATTAGCTTGCAGTCAGAGGGGCTTTCTCCTGATTGCAGCCACATTCACTAGCTTACTGATTGGTTGAGTTTGAGGGAGTTGATGGGTGATGTGGCATTGTTAGACCCACCAAGGCTTTTCCCCAGTCCGTGGATCGGTTTCTGTCCAGGGTGAGATCAAAATGCTGTTGTCGATGACGGCAATATGGAAGATTTTGAGCGGGAGGGGAGCCGGTCCCCGGACTACGGTTCCATCTGGTGCATAGCGAGAACCGTGACAGGGGCATTGGAACTGTTGATCGTTTGGGTTCCAGGGAAAAGTACAGCCTAAGTGAGTACAGTTATCCAGTATCCCAATGCTGTCTAGGGTGTGATCTTCCTTAACGATTAAGTACGTGGGTTCACCGCCCACACCTGCAACTAGCGCGCGGCTTCCTGGTTCCTCTGCGAGAATTTGTGTGGCTGGGATGGGATTACCCAGAATATCTTTGGCAACAATGGCTCCTCCTGCCCCTGTTTTTTCGACCGGAGGAATGAAGAATTTGCCAGCCACATAGAGCGCAGAGCCTGCGGTGGCAGCAACAGTAGCTCCAGTAATAAAGTTGAGGAGTTGCCGCCGGGATAGGGATGGACTTTCGATCTGAAGACTAGTGTCCATGAAGGATCTCCTTAAGTGTTGATGAGTGCATCCCTTTAAAGTTGCTCACTGATCTGGTTGGTATGAATTCCCAGAAGGCGATAAAGACCGCAAAAGCCGATCAGCGCCGTCACCAGTAAGACACCACCCGCAACCACTAGCCCGATGCCCAGGGTAGAACCACTGTAGAGGAACAGTCCCAAATAAAACAGCACCAAAGCCAACAGTAAGCGGATCAGGCGATCGATGGAACCCACATTCGTTTTCATAGCTGAAATCTCCATTGTTGAGCGGATTGCAAAAACCTTGGTGCAGTGATGCAAGTAGCGACTCCCAAGGCGATCGCAAGTTTTTGTAACTTTACCTTTATATTATAGCTAATTGGTTATAGAATTGTAAAGCAATATTTAATGTACGATACGTGCTCCGCACAGGCGACCCAGCGCTTCCAACATAACTGTTATGAGAAGAAGATGGGCGATCGTCTAGTGACTAGCTAGAGGATTGACTTGAAAATCCTTCTCACTTGTTTTATGAATCATTTTTTTCTCTTGCGTTTTGTGCCGTAGTCATTCAATTCATACAAGAATTCAACTAACAGGCTATCAGGATAATAAAGGAGACTAGAGTTATGAATTTACTCAAGCAATTTTCCCATTTCAGTTATGGAGTTCGTCATTAGGCTTAGAAGCGAGAGCTAAGACAATCACCCCAAGATATTGAATAAAAACCACAAAGGACTATTGCAATGAGCACCCAAAATGATTTCCAAGATTCTATCCCGCAATATGACGCGCACATCATTCCGGCTGAATCTGCCGCCCGTCAGGATCGAGAAGGTAAGGATTTTTGGCATACCTCCCATGTCGAAGCTAGTGGCGAATTGAGCGAAGTAACAGAGGGCTACACGGTCGATAAAGAGGGCTTGCTCAATAACTACGCGATCGAGCCAGAAATGTACGTCAATGTTCCTGGCGATATGCGAGACCAAACGGCGCAGGAACAAGCAGAATATGCCCACCAGTTGCAGGAATTGTCTGAGGATGAGGGCGGTAAATTGACCGCGGAACATGATTGGCGACACAAAGGTCCAGGCTTGATTTAGCTCGCATTAAAAATCAGCGTAGTCGGTCATTGAAACGGTTGCCCTACGTTGATTCTTTCCCTATCCTCGCGCTTCTGTTGAGATCAGCCTGATTGCAGGATGACGATCCAATTCATCTGAAAAGGAGGAACCGATGCAAACGTTATACCAGTGTGTTCTGAGCCTTGTTCTGATCATCAGTGTCAGCCTAGTGTCGATCTGTTGGCATCCAGCGACTGCCTCAGCCGCTCCAGTCATTCCTCATCCAAACGATTTGGCACAGGCTGTCCAAGAAATTGAATCCCTGGATGCTATGCGTACTGGGCTAGCCTCTTCTCTGGAAGGCAGTACCGAAGCACCCACGATGCAAACGATGAAAGAAGTCTGTCGTCCGGTCGGAATGCGAGCTATCCAACTCAGCCAAGAGAACGGCTGGCA
This sequence comes from Neosynechococcus sphagnicola sy1, assembly GCF_000775285.1. NCBI lineage: Bacteria > Bacillati > Cyanobacteriota > Cyanophyceae > Neosynechococcales > Neosynechococcaceae > Neosynechococcus > Neosynechococcus sphagnicola. The sequence continues at coordinate 26,978 of NZ_JJML01000001.1, forward strand.
GGTCAAACAGATTGCTAAGAAATATCGCAATCCAGACCACGCCCCAGGCAACTTGCACGACCAAATTGCGTTGGCAAAATTTAACCAAGAGCCAGAGCTGATTGGTTTTTGGGATCGAGAAACCCTGGATCAACAGATAGGAACCCGCTACTACCGCCGCATTGATGTGGAAGCCAGTTGCCTCGCCTGTCATGGTTTAAAGGATCGCCGCCCGCAGTTTGTCAAAGATGGCTACCCTCAAGATTTAGCGTATAACTTCCAGGTTGGCGACTTGCGAGGTATGTATGCCGTTTTCATTCCCGATGATATGCAAAAAGCAATGCAAAAAGCTGTTAATTAATGATGATTTCAATTAATTCAAGGAAGAGTGCAAATGAAAACTGTTTTACGTTTGATCGGATCAACCTTCATACTCGCAATGCTAGTCTGGGCGCTCACGATTAATCTGGCGATCGCCCCGTCTCAAGCTGCTATTCGCCAGTTAGAAGAAGCCCCAGGGCAGATGGTCTACCAGTCTCGCCAAACCCTCAAAGATCAGCAGGGCGGTAGTTGGCAAGCGATCGCCTTCAAGCGCATTCGCCCCGATGACACAGCCGTGATCTACTTGCGTCTCGTTGGGTTTCCAGGCACCGCAGAAATTGATCATTCGCAGCCGTTAACGCTCACCGACTCAATGGGCAAAACGTTGACCGCCGCAGATGTATCCCACGATATGTTTACGGATAAAGCCCAGATGGAACCTGATGTCGGACAGTATGATCTACAGCCGATCTTGATGCAGCTAGAGTTAGCGATGCCGCTACGGCTCACCCTTGCCACCCTCGACCAGCCAGAGATCATCCTCAATGTTTCTCCTGATGTGGTTGGAGAATGGCAATCGCTGACTGTTCAGAAGTAGATATTCTATAGCTAAAAAGTTATAGAATGATGAACTGATTTTAAGATATATAAATACTTTGGAGATAAGCATCATGAGTTCAGACAGTCTAGCCGCTCTCAAGCCCTATCTCAGTTTCTTCCACCCGATTACGATGTGGATCTTGTTGGTGGTTGCGCTCTACGCGATGTATTTGGGTGTGCAAGTTCGGCGGGCGCGGTTGGCAGACGGCGAACTCAAGAAAGAACTGGTGAAGGGTCGGTTCGCGATTCGCCATCACCAAATTGGCTCCATCCTCCTGGCACTGATGGTGATAGGAGCGATCGGAGGCATCACCGTGACTTACCTCAACAACGGCAAAATTGTGATTGGTCCCCACCTGTTTGCAGGGTTAGGAATGGTGGGGTTGGTTTCCACGTCTGCGGCGTTGGTGCCCTTTATGCAAAAGCATGACTGGGTTCGCAGCATCCACGTTTCATTAAACCTGATTCTGCTGGGACTATTTGGCTGGCAAGCCGTGACAGGTGTGCAAATTGTACAAAAGATTGTCAGCAAGATGATGACGAATGGTGTAGGTTGACTACCCGCTTATCCTTTCCGAGTCTCCCACGGTCAGGCTTTAGCGATCGCCTCTCCGGCGGTTTTCCAGCCTGCAAAACTTGGCGGAAAACCCCGGACATTATCATAGCCGAACAGGTGTAAGGTCATTACTCCCATTGCCGATCGATAGCCCGTTGAGCAGTACAACACTACGGGGCGATCGCGCGGGACTTTATCCAGATTATGAGTTAAGGTTCGGAGCGGAATGTTGATGGCATCAGGAATATGTCCAGACTGATATTCAGATGGTTCACGCACATCTACTAACAGGGGCTGATCGTTCTCCAACAGACTTTTTAAGCCTTCGACATTGGCGATCGTGTAATAGCCTGCTGGCATTGCTGTGAGAAAGTGATCGACTCCTGATTCTAGAGTTAGGACTGCTTCAGGCAGAGTTTGTATCCGTTCCTGAGAGACCGATCCAGCCGCCGCGTTGAGCGTTGCTGCCATGATCGGGGTTTGCCCAGCACCAAACAAAAGACAAACCCAGAGGGCGAATCCCAGCACTATCGTCTGAATTGACTGCTTGAATCGCATCGATTGATCCCAAAACGGGTCTTTCTCATTATCCCACCCTTTTATCATTTCACCCGCTGTTATCGGGTTGCAACTCCAGCAGGATGAGAGCTGACAATTCAGGCAACTAACTCTGCCATCAGCTCAGCAACGGGCATCATGTGTTTGGCACGTCCAGCATTGCTACCCGAAAAAATCAGCCCATTTTCGATATCCCCCCGTGCGGCTTTATCCAAGGCTTGAACAATGCAGTAGTATTGCTGTTCATCGCGGCATTTGCAGGCATGGAGACAATTGAACAAACACCGTTTTTCCAAATCAGGGGAACCTGCGATCGCCTTCTCCACGAACGCATTGCGTAACGCTCGTCCTGGCATTCCGACTGGGCTGGAAATAATCACCACATCGTCTGGTTTGGCATGGAGATGAAACTCTTTGTAACGGATAACGGCATCACATTCATCGGTAGTGATGAAACGAGTGCCAATCTGTACGCCGCTAGCTCCTAAGGCCAGCATCCGATCAATATCGGCACGATCCCACACCCCGCCAGCCGCAATCACTGGAATAGCTTGACCGACTTTTTGTTGGAGATAGGCTACCAATTCTGGGATGACATGTTCAGCCTCTAAAGCGCGATCGCCCAGTTCATCTAATTTAGCCCCCAGATGCCCTCCTGCCGAGTTGGGATTTTCCACCACAAACGCATCCGGCAGCCGTCCGTATTGCCGCTCCCACTTGCGGCACATAATGCGCGCCGCACGAGTACTGGAGACGATCGGCACCAGTGCCACTTCTGGATGTGCTGCGGCATATTCCGGCAATGGCAGCGGCAAGCCTGCGCCTGAAATAATCAGATTGACCCCTTCTTCAGCCGCTGTCCGCACCAACGTTTCATAATCTTGGGCAACGACCATCGCATTGATGCCCAGAATCCCATTCGGGCTTAACGTTCGTGCTTTTCTAATTTCATCAATCAACGCCAGCCGATTGGCCTCAAAAAACTGCTCCCTACGTTTGCGAGCATTCGGCTGGGTGATATCAAAGTAGGGTGAGTTTAGTCCTAGAGCAACAGCGGATATGATGCCAATCCCACCTGCATTGGCAACGGCAGCGGCAAGCTGTGCTCCAGAGATGCGGATGCCCATGCCTCCCTGAATGATAGGATAGCGGGCACGATGTTGACCAATTTGAAGCGATGGTAATGATGGCATACAGGTATGAGTTTAGTCCTGAAGGGGCATAGGCATCAATAGCGACAACAGACAGTCGCTGGTTAGCACGGCTGAGCTACTGAAACTACTAGTGGCTTGAAAGGCAAAACAGGGCTTTGAACTCTAGATCGCCTACTGACAATTATATAATCATACAGTTATAAAATAACGTGCAGAGGTGCTTGCGTTGGTACTGGACTGCTAATGAATGATGAAACCAGTAAACCCTTTGTGAACAGCCATTTCAGGGATTCGAGCTTTGATCGCCTGAAATCTTTGTCTGGCAGGATTTTCAGATATAGCGTTTCCGGTTCCCGTGAGGTACAAACTAGAGGCTTAAACCCTACCCTGTGTCGTCCTACCTGTACCTCATCCGACGAAGAACCGCTATAGTTATCCTCCTTTTAGAAACCAGTGCCGTTACCAGACGTTATGAGATCATTCAAATTGCTCAAGCATCGGGAGCGCTTCAAAACTCGCATTGCTCAGAGTTTTGAACAGTTATTACTGGCTGAAAAGACAAGTTCGGCATTGCCCATTCCAGTAGCACGGCACGACACTGCAAGCAGTTGAGGTTTTGAAGCAACTGATGAACGCCTGCGGCACTGACGGGGTAAGTGGTTGCAATAGTGTTGGGCAGGGGGGGTGAGAGGCTATGGATATGAGCTACGAAACCATACAGTTTCTGGTTGGAAAAGGAACTGTTTACTGCCCAACCTTCGGTATTTAAAGGAATTAATTGAGTGATATTCGCTGCTTCAATCCCTAATTCTCGCTTTAAGGTTGCGATCGCTGCCTGTTCAGGCGTTTGTTCCTCTAACACTCGACCACCTGGAAAATCCAATGTCACCTGCCCAAGTCCAGGACGATAGCTTGGAGGCGGAAGCAAAAATTGACCGTCCTGAATCGGCAAAACAATCACGGAATCTGCCTTCTCAATCCGCCAGTATTCCAGGATCTCCCCCTGATGGTCTTGTAGGTGTTCGCCAATCAACGTCATCCAACGCGAATGCAGTTCCAAGAAGCGATCGCGCACTCGCCAGGGTTGCTCAGGGTTAAGCTGCCTTTTAGCCATGACTCAAGGCAGCGGGAGGTTTTTGTGAAGCATTCTCTGTGCTAATTTCGTGCCACATTGCCGTGCTGAGATAGCGTTCTCCTGCACTGGGTTGAATGATCACAATCCGTTGATCCTGGTAGTGCGATCGCTGCCCGATGTGTAACCCCACATAAACCGCTGCACCCGTTGAAATACCGCTCATGATGCCTTCTACTTGCGCCAATTGTCGTCCTGTCTCATAGGCGTGCGCTTCGGTAACGATGACAATTTCATCAATCAAATCCACTCGCAAGACATCTGGTATAAACCCTGCACCAATGCCTTGTAAATTATGTTCGCCCGCAGGCTTGCCACTCAGCACCGCACTGTTTGCAGGTTCAACCGCAACAATTTGGAGGCTGGGATTTTGTTGTTTGAGATAGCGTCCAGCGCCCGTGAGAGTACCGCCCGTCCCCACCCCCAATACCAATGCAGCGAGTTGTCCCTCAGTGTCCTGCCAGATTTCGGGTCCAGTGGTGTCGTAATGGATTTTGGGATTGGCAGGATTGCTGAACTGATGGGGTGAAAAGGCGTGGGGCAGTGTGGTGAGTAGCCGACTTGCATAGGCGATCGCCCCTTGCATATCATCGGCGGCGGGAGTCAAGATGATCTCTGCTCCATACGCCTGCACAATTTGCCGTCGTTCCTGGCTCATATTGTCTGGCATCGTCAAAATCAGGCGATAGCCCCTGGCGGCACATACCATCGCTAACCCAATGCCCGTATTCCCGGAAGTTGCCTCCACGATCGTCGAAATTCCGGGTTGAATCAGTCCGGCTCGTTCTGCTTCAAGCATCATGCTGACAGCAATCCGATCTTTGACGGACTTGGCCGGATTCATGCCTTCTAGCTTCAGCACAATTTCGGCGACACAGCCAAACTGCTGGGGTAAGCGTTGGAGCTTGACCAGTGGTGTGTGACCAGTGATTTCAGTAATGTTTTTATAAATGTTCATAAAGTAAACCGAGAAGCCCTCAAATAATGAGCCAGAAACTCGTCACCGTCAGTCCGGCGATTAACAGTAAATGAGGCAGATTGCTGAGCAAGGTGCACTTGGTAATACGTAACAGTGGGTAGACACTAAAAATCAGAGCGGAGAGCAGCGTGACTCCTTGAAGGAAAGCGGCAACATCAGCACTCCAGGTGAGAGTCGGTAAGCCCGTGCCGCTGAAGCCCAGGGTTCGCGCCAGGACAGGCAGAATTTGACCCGCTTCTGTGACTGCCGATGGGATATAGTGCGCCAGGTTTGCGGCCAGGGTAAAGGGCAGATAGGCGTAGATGAGGGTGAGATAGGTGGGTTGTTCGGGATCAAGCAGGCGAGCGATCGCATGGGTGCCATAGGTCAGCACGGCTGGGATACTCAGGAGTGCCAGGGCGATCGGCGTACTGGTCAGTAGATGGTCAGCATCAAGGGGAACATCGTGGAAGCCTAGCCAGCCTAAAAGCCGTTGGGCATGGTGCATAAATACCCCACCAAACAACAGCAAGAGGAGCGCGACTTCTGCCCAAAAGCCCCGGTGATGATCCAGTAAGTCTGATGTGGGAAACCGTAGGTTTAACTGCACCGATCGATGAGGACAGGCTTTGAGACAGGTCATACACAGCACACAGTCTCGGTTGTCCGGCAATTGCGCGGGATGCGAATAGAGCGGACAGCCGCCCGTTGCCTGTCCTTCCGTCGGCAGGGCATCGGCAAAGGTAACAGGGGTGGCGCTACTGCCTTTATAGCAACCAAAAGTGCTGCACTGACTCCCACACACCTGTTGAGTCGATCGCAACTCCACCATTGCCAGTTTGGCAAACATCCCGTTCATACCGCCGATCGGGCAGAGATAGCGACACCAGAGCCGCCGTTCATAAATTAGGCTAAAAATCACCGCTCCGGCTGTAATCGCCAGGAGCAACCAGGCAGAAAGGACGGCATGGTGCGGCAAATCCCAGAGCTTTTCCCACAAATAAATGGCCACAAAGCCACCAAACAAGATCCAGGCTCCCCAGCGATTGAGCCATTGGGTATTCCAGGTGAGTTGCTGACGTGGAAACAGCCACAGGGAGAATCGGCGAAGCCATTCGGCTGTGATCATGAAGGGGCAAACGGCACACCAGAGCCGCCCGACAAAGACGAAGAGAAACAGATAACCGGGCCACCACCACGCCCAAAAGAGATTGAGCGTCACACTGCTGTCTCGTGCTTGGGGACCAATAAATCCAGCGATCGTGACGGGCACAAAAAACTGCCATCATCACCATCCAGATGCCCTCTGGATACCAGCGACTCAGCAGCACTTGCCGCAGCCCGGTTACATGGGTGAGCAAATCCACTCGGAAGGCGTTCTTCGCAGACTGCACCGACCACAGGGCTTGTTCTGCAAGCACAACTTGTCCTGGTGGGGTCATGATCACCGCCCGATGCAAAATTTCTGCTAATTCTGTGAGGTTGCCCGGATAGTCATAGCTCAGCAAGCGCCGCAGATCCGACTGATCCAGGTCTAGCAATGGACGATTTTGTGCCTGACAGAACCGGGCTAGAAAGTAACGGGCAAACGCTGGAATATCTGCCTTGCGCTGGGGCAAGCTAAACAGCTTGATGGGAATGGCATCTACCGCTGGCAACTCTAGTTTGTCCGGCGCAGCAAGAATTAAGCGAACCCAGGACTGAACCGGCTTGGGAGGCTCGGTTGTCAGAGTGCTGGAACTACTCAGCCCATGATTTGGCAGGACACCCCCCGTTTTGCAGTAGTCGGTCAGGCGGGCGCGATCGCCCTTGCTCAACACCTGAATATTATTCAACAGTAGGGTTCCCCGCTCTAACAGTGCGAGGATGCCCGATTGTCCGCCGACTCTACCAAATAAAGCGTCAGTATTGAGCCTACCATCCTCTGTTCGAGGCAACCTGGCACAATCTAGCTCAGTAAACGGCTGGTCTGCGATGCCAGAACGGGCATGGATCAGCCCTGCCAGAAAGGTTTTTCCAGTTCCTGGTTGGGCTTGAAACAAAACAGGTTTCAGAGTAGCGGCGGCTTGATCAACTTGTTCCACCAGCTTTTGACTGGCTTTGCTGTCGCCCAGGATCATCTCTCCGGTTGGAACCGCTTGAATGTAAGCTTGTAAGCCTTGAATCCGGCGTTGTTCTTGAGCAATGCGGGCACTGAAGGCGTTTAAGTCTTGCGCTAACAGGGCGTTGAATAGATGTTCAAGCTCGCTAGACTGCTGCATCAACTGACGAAATTGAGCCTTGGGTAAAAACCAGATTTCACTAGCCGTGAGGGCGATCGCCTGCGTCTGGTGCCTGCTGTTTTCAGGGTTTGCCATCAATGACACATAGCCGAACAGCTCTCCAGCACTGCGATAGCGAATCAGAGATTTGCCAATCGGAGACAGTCGAGCAATCTCGACTGCGCCCCACTTCAGCAGGTATAGCCCAATATTTTTTTGTCCTTCCCGGTAGATCGGTGTTTGGGGTTCGACGCGAAAGCACTGTAAGGACTGGGCGATCGCGGTTAATAGTTGTGCTGGAAGCTGTCCCCAAAGCCGATGAAAACTTAACCACTGGCTACATTCCAGTACCATCTGCTCATTGGAAGGTGCCATGCTTGTGCTACCCGTTCCCAGCGGCAATAATGACTCTGGAGTGACCAGAACTGACTCAGGCTGAAGACCATTGGTCAAAATCACTCCAGAATCCATAATGCCTCTTGTGGCGATTCATCCAATCACAGGCGCTTTTACCTATGACCCACATTTTACTGTACTTACTCTTAGGGCTTACGGCAGGTGTTGTGAGCGGTTTAATTGGCATCGGTGGGGAGTCGTGATCGTCCCGATTTTGATTTTTGGGTTTGGCTTATCCCAACACGAAGCCCAGGGCACAACTCTGGCCATGTTAGTCCCCCCGGTTGGCTTACTGGCGGCATGGACTTACTACAAGCAAGGATCTGTGAATTTTCAGATTGCCGCTCTCTTGTGTGCTGGTTTTTTCTTAGGTGGGTTGCTGGGTGCAAAGCTGGCGACTGGTCTCTCGAATGTGCTTCTAGAAAAGGTGTTTGGCGTTGCGATGCTGGCGATCGCACTCAAGATGATCTTTGCTCGATAAGCTAACAATTATGCTTTCACAGCGACCACCTGCACGACTGCGCTACGCCCCCGATGAAATAACCCTTCCTGGATATCTCGCTCCAGTTCAACAGCATGCTTGAACTCCAATCCTTTCAGTTCTTGCTGGAGGGTTGCCAGTTCCATTGTCAATTCAGCAGTGGGCGGTCCCCCTGTTTTGAATGCCAGTTGACGGGGCGTGTAGGCTTCTAGCACAAACACCCCAACCGATCTCAGTCCAGTCACCACTTGCCGATGGACATGAGCGCGGATGGTGGGTGGCAAGTGGCAGAAGATCGAGACGATCGCATCCCAGTCATCAGGTTGAATGGGGAACTCAGCCAGATCTGCCACGACTGTTTCGATCGCTACAGAACGCTCTGCTGCAAGTTTTTGAGCTTTCTCCAATCCGATAGGAGAGGCATCAACGGCTGTAACCTGACATCCTTGCTGTGCCAGATACACCCCATTCCTGCCTTCCCCATCTGCCAGACAGAGAACCCGCCCTTTGGGAATTTGCTGAACCACTGACACTAGAAAATCATTTGGGCTCTTGCCATACACATACTCAGAGGATGTTTTAAAAGTCTTTCAGGGTGTGTTTCACCACCCTAGCTACCTAGAAGCTAATACGAGAGAATCAGGGTTCCAGGGTTTGCGATCGCGCCTCTGAGTTGTATTTGAGGCTAAAGCCTACCCTTTTAAAACATCCTCTCAGCTTGGCTGTATCGTTCATTCCACATAGGTTACGTTGCGAATTGGGATAACGAGATGACGAGTCGTATTTATTAACACCAGGATTGCTCATCAGGAGGATTGTGCAGCAATTCTCGAATATTCGCTTCGATGACCCGGTAGCCCACATTGCCGTTGAGCCGTTGCCGTCCCTCATTAAAAAATCAACGTGGGGCTGACAGACACCGTATGCTCCTTCACCAAGTCAAGGTCTTTAGAGAGTTGAGCGTATGCCTCACCAGTATCAATCTGCTCCTGAATCGCGGCGATCGGCAGTCCAAGCTCTTTGGCAATGCCAAATTGTACCTTGCGGTCAGAAACATTCGCCAGTTTTGTTAAAAAACGCCTCCCGAAAGGCCCAGGTTGCTTTTTCAAACACTTTCTCTGCTTTTGGAACGATACCCTTCATCTCCAGTAGTTGAATGGCATGGAGAAACAAATGACAGGATGACGAGGAGGGTGGTATCACATCAGTCCAGATATCGGGATGAACGGTGATGTGATCAAACTTTTTCACGACTGCGTGAACGTGGTCACTATAGCCTTGGAAGCCACCCTTATCGCGCCAACGATTCTCCAGCTTTTCACGGGCATCGCCAAAGACCGGGACGAAATGTGGCGCGATCGCAATCTTGTCTTGAAAGTTAGTTTGCAGCTCATCCAGGCGAATTTGAGCGATATAGGCCCAAACGCAAAGAACATCGGAAAAATAGGAAATATGAATGGGTTCCATGAGGTTTTGAGGGTAGGAGAGCGGATGGGTGAGTGGGGGAGTGGATGTGATGACAAACGACTGAAACCCACCCACCACTAAGGCATAAATCAGCACCAGCACCACCGCAAAGGCGATGCCCAAATCGCGGAAAACCTCATAGGTGACTTGCCATTCACCATCCCACTTGATCGCGTAAGTTTCAGTGGTTGGGGGTTGTTCCGTCAGGTAGGTCTGAACCTTAGTGCCAGTGGTCGGAACGAGTTTATCGATCTGGGGTTGCAGGTTAAGCATGGCATAGACCGCACTTTCTACTCTGCCCGAAACGTCACCCAGGATATAGACAACGGGCTGCAAGTTTTTATGATAAATACTGGTGTCTGCCGTCGTCGTTTCCGTTTTCACCAAGGCACTCAAAGGGACTAAATTACCATCGGTTCCTTTGAGTCGGTCTGCGGTGCTTCCACATACCAGTCTACATCGACGACCCCATCGGTTGACTGATACAACTGGCGAATTTTGGTAGCGAGGTCAATCTGTCCTTGATAGTTGGGACCATACACTTCAGTCACCAGCGTTTGTAGCACTGGAGATCCAGGAGGAATTTCGGCAACCTGAATCCGGGCACTGTAGCGATCGCCAGTCTAACCAATCCCAGGTGGAGCCGATAAAGTGACCTGCCTCATTAACCGTGATCCCTTCAATCACACTACCAAGCGCAAAGCCTTGTCCCAGTGCCGCCATAAAGCTGCCTGCCCCGAAGGCAAAGTTCCAAAGAAATTTGCCTTCGGAATGTTCTCGAAATTCAAATGCCACCGCCCGAAAAATCAGCCAGAAAATCATCATGAAAATCGGGATATACAGGGCATTGAGAATTGTGGCATAGGCGAGGGGAAACGCCCCAAACAAGGCTTCCATCATTAGCACCAACCAGGTTTCATTCGCATCCCAGAAGAATGACAAGGATTTAACGGATGAAGAAAAGTCAAAGTTAGAACAGCATCTGTCTAGAGCAAAGCGATTAGCAAAAGCCTATGAATGGAAAGAAGAATTTCGTGCTATTTATGAGCAGTCATTGACCGTTGAGGAGGGGAAGTATCAGTTCCAATAGTGGTTAGGTAAAGCCCGCGAAGTTTAAAGTGAAGTGATTACAACAATTCGCAATCATTTAGATGGGATTAGCAATTATTTTCGGAATCGAACGACGAGCGGAGCAATGGAAGGAATCAATAATCGCATTAAGTTGATTAAACGGCAAGCTTATGGCTTTGTGAATTTCAACAATTTTCGAGAAAGGCTATTAGCTTGCTTCTCTGATTAGAAAAAATTATCACCATATTAACGAGAGAGCCACGAATTTCAACATTGTCAAGCCAGAATATCTAGAAAAAGTAGTAGACATAATTAATAATCGTCCCCGAAAAACACTGAGCTATCGTACTCCATTTGAGGTATTCTATTCTTGTATATCAGACATTGATACACTTCAAATTTGAACTGGCGATGTTATCTTTCTTCCAAAGTAGGATGCCCCAATGTATTTTCCTATGCAAGGAGTAAGAAAAACAAATAATGAAAGATAAAGCTTTTAAGTTATATTTCTAAGACTAACAATTCTTCTAGTTCTGATAGTCCAATTCATAGCACTCAATCTTTGCTCTGTTTGGGCTAAGTTCATCATCGGAATTACAGGAATAATCTGCGGTTTCGCCTTTGTCGATGGTTTGACAGAGGCAAAGACTCTGCTGGTCAATTTCGGTAAAGGTTTTTTTTATTGAGTTAAGAGTGATGAGGAGGTTTGAGTGATTCAATTTCGTTATTCGATGATGAATGTTTTTTGGATGCTGTGTTTGCTGCTAGGAGTAGGATATTCACTACCGAAATCATCTGCCGCTGAAGTCAAGCATTCTACCCCAAGCTTGACTCGCTCATCTTCAGATTCTCCTGAGACGACTTCAGAAGTCTCAGGATTATCAACTTCATCTCCAGTCACTGCTGTTGAGGATCTAGAAGGGGTTTCAACTGAATCTAACCAGCCTGACAAGCACGGCTCTAAGGCAATGGCTCAGGTCACCTCGGTCTCCCAGTTGTCAGATGTGCAGCCAACTGATTGGGCGTTTCAAGCACTGCAATCTTTAGTGGAGCGCTATGGTTGCATTGCAGGCTATCCCGACAGCACCTATCGCGGCCAGCGGGCCTTGACTCGTTATGAGTTTGCCGCTGGTCTAAATGCCTGTATGCAGCGCATCGAAGAATTACTGTCAGCAACCACCTCGCCCTTGTTGACCAAGGAAGAGCTACTAGTTTTGCAAAAACTGCAAGAGGAATTTGCAGCAGAACTGGTGACGATGAGAGGGCGCGTAGATACGCTTGAAGCTCGGACTACACAGCTGGAAGCCCAACAATTCTCGACAACAACCAAGTTGAATGGAGAGGCAATTTTTGCTGTGGTGGGAGGCTCAGGTGGGGAACCTCGCAGCCGGACACCTGCTGGAGAAGATCCCCAACCCATTATGGTTAACCGGGTGCGCCTGAATTTGGTGTCTAGCTTCACGGGTAAGGATTTGTTGATTACCGGCTTGCAGTCTTACAACTTCAGCAGTGTGATTGCCGGAGGCAGTTCTGTCCAGGAAGTCTTATTTCCCAATGCTGGTTCGCCTTTAAGTGAAGGCAACACAAAGCTCAACTTTGAGCCCCAGTTTCCTGGCTTTAATCCCCAGAACTTGACATCGAGCTGTGGGGGAAATGATGTTTGCCTGTATAAGCTGCTCTATATTTTCCCCGTTGCTAAAAAGCTCACCTTGTTTGCTGCACCACTGGCCGAAGTGTCTGATGCCTTTCCAACGCTGCTTCCTTGGGCTAGTGAAGGACAGGGGGCGATTTCTCGATTTGTCGCACTTAACCCGGTTCTGCGGGTTTCTGGTGGAACGTCTGGAACAGGATTGGCTTCTGCAGCTGGCTTTATCTTCATTCCTACGCCCAAGGTTGACTGGCGAGCCCTATACGGTAGTGTGAATGCTCCTATCCCTGCCAATGGCCCCTTCCCAGAAAATGTTTTAGGAGCAGGGCTTTTTAATGGCAGTTTTGTTGCTTCTACTCAGTTAACCCTGAAGCCAGCTAAAACTCTGGATATTGGGCTGAACTACGCCTATAGCTATCATCAGGTCAATATTTTGGGCATGGGACTGGCAGGTCTCTCAACAGGATCCCTAGCCGGCCTACCCATTACAACTCCAGTACACCTCAACTCTGTTGGTGCTACATTAACGTGGCGATTCCATCCCAAAGTATCCTTGGCCACCTATGGTGCTTACATCATGGTAAATAACGCGGCTGGAGACGGTTATACAAACTTTACTAGCTGGCTGCTGGGCTTCTACTTCCCAGATGCACTTGTGAAAGGAAATACCGCTGCGATTATGTTTGGGCAACCCTTGTATCGAGTTGCTGCTGGTGGTGGGGCATCTCTTACTCCGTCGAATAGCTTTACTGGCGGTCCCTCAATTAATCGGGCAACCCCTTACCAGGTGGAGGCTTACTATAACATTCGTCTGAATGATTACATTAGTGTCACTCCAGGTGCCTTTGTCATTTTCAATCCGGAAGGAGATTCCAATAACCTGACAACCGGTGTAGCTGTTATTCGGACTACCTTTACGTTTTAAGTACGAGCATCCCCAAAAAGCCCCTCACTCTTAGAGGGTGCTTTAAAAGTCGGTTAGTCAGTTAAAAAAGCTCACTCAGTGTAAGCTGCGAATATGTCGTACACAGCACTGAGAGAGCGTCATGAGTAAAGCTTACCCCAGTAATTTGTCTCAAGCCCAATTTGAACTACTCAACGACTTGATACCCTTCAGGAGTGACCAGTATTCAAATCGGGCTAGTTGGACTTCATCCGTTCCTTTCTTCGTGGGGTAGAGGCTTTTTTTTAAAGGTGAAACCGAGTTTCAGACGTACCATCCGATCCACAGTAGCTACTCCAATTAAGACCCCAGTTTTTTCGCGAAGTTGTTCCCGAAGCTCTGCTAACGTGGCATCGGGCTGCGTTTCGACCAGTTGCCTAAGGACTTCAAGTTGTTCCGCATTAAGTTTGGTCGGGGTCTGCTGAGTCCGAACTTTGGGGACGATGCTACCCTGTTCACGATAGTGTTTAAGTAAGGTTTGGATAAAACTTAAAGCGACTCCAAAGTTTTTTGCTAACTGGCGTTGTGAAATATTGCCGGTCTCATACGCATCAACAATTTTCTGACGCAAGTCTAGGGAGTAGGGTCTCATGTTGTCTATCAGTTACTATAAAGCATCTTCCTTGCAGTATACCTTACTAGACTGATAGGCGCTATACGTCCACAGGCAGCTTAGAGACTCCTAACATCCCACGGAGTACGTGTACAAGGAACTATAGTTCTGTACAACCAAGCCAAATTGGTTTTATGCAGCGATAGCTTCATGCTGTTGTGCAACCCCCTACCAATTGTCAAGGTTGAATACAATTCCCGAACTTTGCGCTGTTCACCAGGTTGCCAGGACGTGTTCGTTTGTCTCAATCGGTGGGCTGAAAAACCAATGCAACTATAGCTCGAAACCTAGGACAGGAGGGATAGCTGGGTATCGGGCGGCGAATAGCCGAGATGTTTCCAGGCCGCAGGGGTAGCAACTCGCCCCCTGGCCGTGCGCTGCAAGTAGCCAATCTGGAGCAGATAGGGTTCGTAGGCTTCTTCAATGGTTTGAGCTTCTTCTCCTGTCGCCGCAGCCAGGGTCTCTAGTCCCACAGGTCCCCCTCGGAAATTTTCAATCATCAAGGTTAAGAGGCGACGATCGGTCCAATCCAATCCGCAGGGATCGACGTTCAACAATTCTAAGGCTTCCCCCGCGATCGCCTGACTAATTGTTCCCAACTGTTTGACTTCGGTATAGTCCCGCACCCGCTTGAGTAGGCGGTTGGCAATCCGGGGAGTACCTCGGGCACGACGGGCAATTTCCGCCGCGCCGTCAGGGGTGATTGCCGTATGGAGGATCATGGCAGCTCGCTGGATAATCTGGGTGAGTTCATCCAGCTCGTAAAAGCGCAGGCGTTGAATCAGGCCAAAGCGATCGCGCAGGGGCGAGGTGAGGGAACCCATGCGGGTAGTGGCTCCCACCAGGGTAAACGGGGGGTAGGGAAATACTGCGGGTACGGGCACTCTGGCCCTTACCAATCGTAATCTCCAGGCGAAAATCCTCCATGGCCGGATAGAGAATTTCTTCCGTCACTCTCAGCAGCCGATGAATTTCATCAATGAACAGGATATCCCCTGGTTGCAAGTTCACCAACAACCCCACAATGTCACGGGGGCGTTCCAGGGAAGGAGCACTGGTAATTTTGCAGCCCACCCCCATCTCCGCGGCCAGGACGAGGGCAATCGTCGTTTTACCAAGACCGGGCGGCCCATATAGCAGCAGATGATCCAGGGCTTCTCCCCTGGCTTTTGCTGCCTGGATGGCAATCTGCAACAGCTCCTTTAAGTCCTTTTGCCCCACATATTCAGCTAACTGCTGCGGACGTAGACTCTCCTCTGGCTTGCCTACCTCCCCCGGTTCTGCTTGGGGCCGGAGGAGCGGCAAGTCCTCGGAGGCGGGCGATCGCCCCGGAGCTGACGGGTCAGTTGTTTGTCTGGTAATCGGGGACGTAGATTTTTGCCCAGATCGCTTTGGTCGGGCAGGGGGTTGATCTGAAGGCTGGGATTGAGACGAGATAATTGCCATAGCTGAGTCCTAGCATACCCGCAGGTTGCTCGACAATCCCAAAGCAGCCTCAAAATCCTCAATAAGAGGACTGTCACTGTGCCCTGTTAGTCGATCTCATTAGTCGATCTCAGAGGTACTATGCCTGAGAGAATTCGGCTTGGAGGTCATCATCGTTGTTGTCGGCGATCGAGGCCACAACGGTCACTGATCGGGAAATTTCACTTGGGGAGAGTTCTGCCAGCGTCCGGGAGGTTAAGACTACAACCTGGTCATCCAAGATGGCAAATCGGGCTTCAAAGGTGGCAGACCAGTTCATTTCTAGGAGTGCCCGCATCAACTGGGGCTCATTCTTGGCAGGTAGTTTCAGCACACTTGCCCAAACGGTAAAGGTGTCTTCATCCGTCAGCCCGGTGAGTTGGACAAAGACCTCCACACTGCCATAGTTAAACTTCCAAAGATAGCCGCCGTCACTGTGGCTAACCATGGCACTGCGGTCGCTATCCAGACTGGAAATGACGGTTTCAATGATCTCGATATGGTTCGGGGTAATCGACTCCAGCCAATCGCTAAATAAATCTACGTTGGCCGTTGTCTCAGTCGAGGGCGGTAAGGTCGTCATCGCGTTTATCCTCAAAGCATGTCAGGTGAGTCAGGCCACTGCTGCTGCATCCCCCACCCAGAGATCAGGCTGAGCAGGGTGCGCCAGCGATGGCCGGCGGCCGATCTTTAACCATCGCAACCAATAGCTTACTCCAAGCACTCCGACAATTTGAAGTCATACAGGTCTAGGCCGTGGCCTTCTGAGGTTTGGACTGCCGACTTAGCCCCCCTACAAACAGGGGAATTAATCGCTCCACAAATCCCTGGGGATCTCGCTGCCAAGCCCGTTGTATCACATCAACGCGAGTCTGCTGCAAGTCGAGGGACAGGAGACTTTGGGGAAGTCTCTCTATGACATACTGAGGCCGTTGCCATAGGGGTAAGGTATTGGCGACATCCAGGAGGGAACCGACCCGCCGCAATTCTGCTCCTAAGGTGATATCCAACCCAGACTCAAAGGCGGCCTGCTCAATGGCTGTGTATCTTTGCTTCGCCAGTTCCACTTTGCGGCGGTGCTCTGGGCTTTGGGCAGCCACTTTTGCCAGCCAGCGATTGCCCCAGCGCACATGGGCGGCTTCTTCGGGGAAAATTCCCTCAATCGTGGCCTGGATTTTAAGATTTTCTGGGGTTTGAGCCGCCTGCTTCAAGGCATGAATATGGGCGGAAAAATACTCACACCCCCGTTTTTCGGTGACATTGATGGCAGCCAGGGATGCAATGAGAAAATCATCGACATCTCGCTTCGGGTCTTGTCCTCGATCTAGCAACCGCTCAAACTCTTGAATGTAGGAAGCCCCCGGTGGTGTCCCCACACTGGCTCCTAAATCGACCAGTAGCTCGGTGAGCCACAGGGCATGACGAGCCTCATCCGCAATATGTCGAGACAGATCCCGCACCAGTTCTGGGGGCTGGCCGTCAAGCTGCTCCACGAGATCTGTCAGGTCTTTGCAGCTGCGTTGCTCACTGTAGCGGTAGCGATTCAGGGTAATTAAGTGCACCTCGCGATCGCGCACCACCTGCATCAAGATTTCTCGGGCACTCAGAGCATTCTGAAGTTTACGAGGGTAAGCGACAGTCATAATTATGTTTTTTTGTAAATTTGTTTTCCTGATCGTAACGCAAGAATGATGGAGCACCCTGGCTATCAGATAGAACGATTGGCGCGGGATGACCAGCCCCATTAAAAAAGGGTACAGATTAACCTGTACCCCTTTCAAATCAAAACTCCCCCAGCAATCATCAGAAATTGCTGCCCCTTAAGGAGGGTTAGACATCGTAGTAGAGAGCAAACTCATAGGGATGGGGACGTAACCGCATCGGGTTGACTTCGTTATCCAACTTGTAGGTGATCCAGGTATTAATCAAGTCGGGGGTAAACACGCCACCTGCGGTCAGAAATTCATGATCTTCCTCAAGGGCTTTGAGCGCCAACTCCAGGGATCCAGGAGTAGAAGGAACCAGCGCCAGTTCCTCAGGGGACAGATCGTAAATGTCCTTATCCAGCGGTTCACCGGGGTCAATTTGATTCTTAATGCCATCAATCCCGGCGCAGAGCATGGCCGCAAAAGCGAGATAGGGGTTGGAGGTGGCATCCGGGCAACGGAACTCCAGCCGCTTAGCCTTGGGATTACTGCCTGATAGGGGAATGCGGATGGAAGCTGAGCGGTTGCCTTGCGAGTAGGCGAGGTTCACGGGGGCTTCAAACCCTGGCACCAATCGTTTATAGGAGTTGGTGGTAGGGTTCGTAAAGGCAAGCAAAGCGGGTGCATGCTTTAACAAACCGCCAATGTACCAGAGAGCTGTCTGGCTGAGGTTGGCGTAGCCATCGCCCCAGAACAGGGGTTGGCCGTCCTGCCAAATGGATTGGTGGGTATGCATCCCGGAGCCGTTATCGTTAAATAGTGGCTTGGGCATGAAGGTGACCGTCTTGCCGTATTTTTTGGCGACGTTCTTAATGCAGTACTTATAGGTCATTAAGTAATCTGCTGCCTTCACCAGTTCAGCAAACCGGAAACCTAACTCACACTGTCCCCCAGTTGCCACTTCATGGTGGTGTTTTTCAATGGGAACTCCGCATTTGGCCATGGTGAGGAGCATCTCGGTGCGGATATCTTGCAAGGTATCCGTGGGCGGTACCGGAAAATAACCTTCTTTATAGCGAGGTTTATAGCCCAAGTTGCCCCCCACTTCTTCCCGGCCAGAGTTCCAACGACCCTCAACCGAGTCCACGTAGTAGTAACCTTTGTTTTCGGTCTGGTCGTAACGGACATCTTCAAAGATGAAAAACTCAGCTTCAGGGCCAATATAGGCTGTGTCCCCAATGCCCGTTGCTTTCAGATAGTCAACGGCCTTCTGGGCAATCACCCGTGGACAGCGAGCATAGGGTTCTCCGGTTCGGGGTTCCTGGATGCTACACAGAATGC
This sequence comes from Neosynechococcus sphagnicola sy1, assembly GCF_000775285.1. Taxonomy (NCBI): domain Bacteria; kingdom Bacillati; phylum Cyanobacteriota; class Cyanophyceae; order Neosynechococcales; family Neosynechococcaceae; genus Neosynechococcus; species Neosynechococcus sphagnicola. Next base: position 45,567 of record NZ_JJML01000001.1, read on the forward strand.
TCAGGGTTGGCTCTTCCATGAAGGGATCTATCCAGACGGTTGTTGGGTCGAGCACCATGGCCATATCAGATTCATTAATGGCTTTCCAACCCCGAATACTGGAACCGTCGAAGGGTACGCCGTCTACAAAGCTGCTCTCGTCAATTTGGTCGTAGTATACGGTTAAGTGCTGCCAGGTTCCGGGCATATCGATAAATTTCAGGTCAATCATCTGAATGCCCTGATCTTTAATCATCTGCAAAATTTCTTGGGGGGTTGACATGCGTTACTCCTTAAGTTTCTGAGCAATCTCAACTCACAGTAAATGATGAGGTTTAACGAGGGGGCTGCCAAAGAGCCTCAGGACTGACAAAACGGAGACATCTGCTGTTTCAGAACTTTCAACCAAAGGTTTAGCAACTCTTACCCCCGTCGAAAGCACCACCACCGCTGGATTCCCTCTGCTCTTGACTAGATTGGCATCAAAATACGTCCATGCTTAGCGATCGCATGCCTCTCAGGAACCGACTACGTTTATACCTAGATCATCCTAGAGATAGAATTGACGAAAATATTGTATTATTTGCTACAAAAAATATGAGGGCTTCCGCTACTCGAATTTCTTCAGGGGAGAGCTTAACAAAGTCTAAAGATTAATTGCTGCCGTCCCGATGGGGCCTAGCCTGTTCAATGTTGGGGTCACACGCCATGGTAAACTTGACGCTAAACCTACGAAAGAACAATCTGATGCAATTCCTCGGGTGTGTAGGTAGCGCTTCAGAATCATAGTAAACCGTGATTAGGAATGATTGGGAGAGACCATGCGGGATGTAGTGACCGGCCTGATTGAGAACTATGACCTCAAAGGACAGTATTTAGATCGCAATGCTGTTGAGGCTCTGAAAGACTATTTTGGCAGCGGTGTGGCTCGGGTACAAGCGGCTGGTGTAGTGAATGCCAACGCAGCGGCGATTGTCAGACAAGCAGGATCGAAGTTGTTTGAGGAACTCCCGGAACTGATTCGTCCGGGTGGCAATGCCTATACAACTCGTCGCTTCGCAGCGTGCCTCCGGGATATGGACTATTATCTGCGCTATGCCAGCTATGCATTGGTGGCTGGCAGTATGGATGTTCTAGATGAGCGGGTTCTCCAGGGCCTGCGGGAAACCTATAACTCCCTAGGGGTTCCCATTGCCCCCACAGTTCGTGGAATTCAGATTATGAAAGACATGGTCAAAGATCTGGTAGCAGCTGCTGGAATTGAGGATGTCGCCTTTTTAGATCAACCCTTTGACTACATGACGCGGGAGTTTTCAGAGCAGGATCTCTAATCCCCTGGATGATGTAGAGCCTTGTCACCAGATCCGGGCTGTTTCGCAGTACCGATTTTCTGGTTGTAAAAATCAGAAAATTACGCCAAGGGGGTCTCTCTGTGAAGGGAGTCTCCCTTATATGTTTTAAAACCTGAAGACGGGCGATCGCCCTGGGTTACTTTCTCCTGAAATCTCTGCTAGATCCGGGAGCTGTGGGTTACGGTTGAGACAGTGGTATGGAATTGGCTATGGCGATCGCAACGATTAATCCGACGACGGGTGAACTGATTAAAACCTTTGCCGCACTGACCCCGGGGGAGATTGAACAGAAACTCGCCTTCGCCCAAGCAACCTTTGAGTCCTATCAGTGGGTTCCCTTCCCCCAGCGGGCTGCCTGGATGAACACCGCAGCCGAGATCTTGACAGCGCAACGGCAAGATCTCGGACGGCTGATCACCCTGGAAATGGGTAAAACCCTGACCTCGGCGATCGCCGAGGTGGAGAAATGTGCCTGGGTCTGTCGTTACTATGCAGAACATGCAGCTACTTTTTTGGCTGATGTTGCCGTGACCACGGATGCCCATCAGAGCTACGTGAAATACCAGCCCCTCGGGGCGATTCTGGCGGTCATGCCCTGGAATTTTCCCTTCTGGCAGGTGTTTCGCTTTGCTGCACCAGCACTGATGGCTGGGAATGTGGGCATCCTCAAACATGCCTCCAATGTGCCCCAGTGTGCCTTGGCGATCGCCGAGATTTTTCGCGAGGCAGGCTTTCCCGAGGGGGCGTTTCAAACCCTGCTCGTGGGAGCCGATCAAGTGGCGTCCCTGATCGCCGATGACCGCATTAAGGCGGCGACCCTGACGGGGAGTGAGCCTGCGGGCATGAGTTTGGCGGCAACTGCGGGGCATTATTTAAAGAAAACTGTTCTGGAGTTGGGCGGCAGTGACCCCTTGATTGTGCTGCCCAGTGCCGATCTAGAAACCGCTGTCACCGCTGCGGTGACGGCTCGGATGCTGAATAATGGTCAGTCTTGTATTGCGGCCAAGCGATTGATCGTGGTCGGGGAGATTGGGGACGTTTTTACCCAAAAGCTGATGGCTCAGTTGCAAGCCCTGAAGGTGGGAGATCCCCTGCTGCCGGAAACGGATCTGGGACCCTTGGCGACTCCCCAAATTTTGCACGAGTTAGACCAGCAGGTGCAACAGTCAGTGCAGCAGGGAGCCCGTCTGCTCCTGGGGGGACAGCCCCTCGATCGCCCCGGCAACTTTTATCCCCCCACCCTGCTGACAGATATTCCCCCAGGCAGTTTGGCTGATCTAGCAGAGTTTTTTGGGCCGGTGGCGCTGCTATTTCAGGTGGCGGATCTGGATCAGGCGATCGCCCTGGCCAATAAAACCAGCTTTGGATTGGGAGCCAGTGCCTGGACAACTGTCCCTGAAGAGCGCGATCTCCTGATTAACGAGTTGGTCTCTGGCTCGGTCTTTATAAATGGCCTGGTGAAGTCAGACCCGCGGCTGCCCTTTGGGGGGATCAAACGATCCGGCTACGGGCGGGAACTGGGTAGCCAGGGCATTCAAGAATTTGTCAATATCAAGACGATTTGGATTCGATAACGCGGCGAAGGAACCCTATGAACACTGCTGAATTACTGGTGCGCTGTCTCGAAAACGAAGGGGTGCGCTATATCTTCGGCCTCCCCGGTGAAGAAAACTTAGAGGTACTCGAAGCCCTGAGTCAGTCATCAATTCAGTTCATCACCACCCGGCACGAACAGGGCGCAGCCTTTATGGCGGATGTTTATGGGCGGCTCACCGGACAGGCAGGGGTATGTCTGTCCACCTTAGGGCCGGGAGCCACTAATTTAATGACCGGGGTGGCAGATGCCAATTTGGATGGGGCTCCCTTAGTGGCGATTACCGGGCAGGTGGGAACCGATCGCATGCACATTGAGTCCCATCAGTATCTCGATTTGGTGGCGATGTTTTCACCTGTTACCAAATGGAATGCCCAAATTGTCCGCCCCAGCATTACCCCAGAAATTGTCCGCCGCGCCTTTAAGCTGGCACAGTCTGAAAAGCCAGGAGCCGTTCACATTGATGTGCCGGAAAATATTGCAGCCATGGCAGCGGTGGGAGCCCCCCTGAGTAAGGGAGATCTGGAAAAAACCTACGCCTCGTTTCGCAGCATCCACCAGGCAGCGGAGCTGATTGCCCAAGCCGAACATCCCCTGATTCTGGCAGGGAACGGGGTGATTCGCTCCCACGCCAGTGTTGCCCTGACCCAGTTTGCCAGCGAGCTACAGATTCCGGTGGCCAATACCTTTATGGGCAAAGGAGCCATTCCCTACACCCATCCCCTAGCGCTGTGGGCCGTGGGGCTGCAACTGCGGGATTACATCAGCTGTGGGTTTGATCGCGCCGATCTGGTGATTGCGGTCGGCTATGACCTGATTGAATATTCCCCCAAGAAGTGGAACCCGGATGGTCAGATTCCCATTGTGCATATTGGGGCGATCGCCGCTGAAATTGACAGCAGTTATATTCCCAAAGCTGAGGTGGTGGGGGATATTTCTGATTCCCTCCACGAAATCTTGCAACGTGCCGATCGCCGGGACAAACCGATCCCTGCCTCCCTGAGTTTGCGAGATAACATTCGCGCTGACTACGAACAGTATGCCCAGGATCAAGGGTTTCCGGTAAAGCCACAAAAGCTGATCTACGATCTGCGCCAGGTGATGGGAGCTGCCGATATTGTAATCAGCGATGTCGGTGCCCACAAAATGTGGATGGCGCGTCACTACCACTGTGAGCGTCCCAATACCTGCATCATTTCCAACGGCTTTGCCGCCATGGGCATTGCCATTCCAGGAGCCCTCGCCGCCAAGTTAGTTCACCCCGACCGACATGTTGTGGCCGTCACCGGGGATGGGGGGTTTATGATGAACTTCCAAGAGCTAGAAACCGCCCTGCGGGTGGGCACCCCTTTTGTCACTTTAATCTTTAATGACGGCGGCTACGGTTTGATTGAATGGAAGCAGCATAACCACTTTGGCCGCTCGGCCTTTGTCAAATTTAGCAACCCAGATTTTGTCAAACTAGCGGAAAGTATGGGCTTAAAAGGCTATCGGATTGAGTCCAGTGCCGATCTGATCCCAACCTTAAAACTTGCCCTGGCTCAATCCGTACCTGCGGTGATTGACTGCCCCGTAGATTACCGGGAAAATCTCCGCTTTACCCAAAAAGTAGGAGATTTAAATTGCGTGATTTAGTGCTACAACCAGGGGGTGAATTGCCCTCTCAACCTATGCGAGTCTCTCTCTGGAAAGTAGTCCTGGCCATTTCGATGCTCCTGGGCGCTGCCCCTGTTGCCATCCCAGCGGTTGCCCAGTCATCCGATTCTCCGTGTTTCATCCGTGATAGTTCGGGTCGGCTGATCGATTTGTCCCAATCTGTCTGTGGTTATAGCCGCCCTCAGCCGGTAACCAGTCCCCTATCACCCCCTGTAGGCAGTACGCTGCCGCCACCGAGTCAGCCGATGGCTCCAGAGGCAGCGGGGAATCTAGATGATCGCTTTTGGGAAACCTTCTCCAGTGCTATCAATGACCCCCAAGTCCTGAATACGGTACAAATTGTGGGACGCAGCGGCACGATCAGTCTGGGGCAAGAAGTTTGCCAAACCTTGGCTGCGGGCGGTACCCTGCCTGATCCGGAGCAAAAATCCCAGGAAAGTCGGTATCCAGCGGCTTACTTCGCTGCGATTAATACGGCAGCGGTGAACACCTACTGTCCGCAGTACAAACCGAAGCCAAGTCCATCGATTTAAGGCGATCGCCCGAGGCGACGGCTCAGGGGTTGCGACTTAGTGAGATTGCGACCTAGTGAGACTTTTCTCGGGACGAGAGGACGCCCCTGGAGCAAATCATTTGCTAAGATGTGTAAGCTAGCTGAAAAATGCGTCGTTCTGTGGGCTGCACAGTTGCAGAACCCAGCATTACAGCAACGGGATGTAGCGCAGCTTGGTAGCGCGCCTGCTTTGGGAGCAGGATGCCGCAGGTTCAAATCCTGTCATCCCGATTCTTAAAACCTATGGAATACGGTTGCCGTACCTCAGGGATAGGGATGTCATCCATGATCAGCAAGGAAGAGGCAAACACGACAACCGCAAAAGTTTTTAATGCCGCATCGGATTATTTTGATGCGCCAGCGTTATCTTTCTGGAGTCGCTTTGGGCAACAAACCATTGATCGGTTGTCTCTGCATTCCGGCCATCGCGTTTTGGATGTTTGTTGTGGCACGGGTGCTTCAGCGATTCCCGCCGCAGTCTGTGTCGGTTCCACAGGGCAGGTGCTGGGGGTAGATCTGGCCGAATCCTTACTGGAACTAGGGCGTCAGAAGTCCCGACAGCAGGGCCTGAAAAATATCGAGTTTCGCCACGGGGATTTTGAACATCTCGGCCTCCCCAGGGAAAGCTTTGATGCCATTGTGTGTGTGTTCGGGATTTTCTTTGTTCCTGATATGGTGGCAGCGGTTCGCGAACTGTGGCGCATGGTTCGTCCGGGGGGAAAACTCGCCATTACCTCCTGGGGAGCAAAGGTCTTTGAACCAGCAAATCAACGGTTCTGGGAAATCCTTGAAACTGAACGCCCGGACTTGGTGAAGAAATTGACACCCTGGGATCGAATTCGTGATCGGGCCTCGCTGCAAGCACTTCTAGAATCAGGGGGAGCGACCCAGGTCAAGGTTTTTGCAGAGTCCAGCATTCATGAACTGGCTGCGCCGGAAGATTGGTGGACCATGGTTTTGGGTGGGGGACTCAGAGGCACAATCGACCAACTTGATCCGGCAGCTCGGGAACGGGTTCGACAGGCAAACCTTCAATTTCTCCTGACGAATCAAGTGCAGTCTCTGGAGGTGGATGTCTTGTATGCGATCGCGCAGAAATCCCACCCCCGACAGAGGTAAGCGATGGCTAAGTTGACGAAGGTACGGTGCTGACTGGCGGTGAAAGATCAAGCCATTTTCCCCCTTGAAGATGGCGATTCAATTTAATCAATATAAGTTTGGCAAAGTATGGGAGCAAACCAAAGTGACGACTCGGTTAGTCGTGAGTTATTTCAACTGGATCGGGCCGCATAGTCGATTGAAGACAACGGCAGCTCAACGAGCAGGAATAACGCTAAAGCCTTGGACTTGGCATGATCTAATCACTTCTCCCACCATTGTTTAACGCACTACCGAAGCGATCTCCAAGCACCTATATTGTTTGTGCTCTGATGGTTTCGACAAAATTAATTGCTCCTTCCCTACATGAAATGGCCGAGAAGCAGCTATAACTATCACAGTGTGAGAAATCTGTCACGATTCGTATAGGCAGTGTGAGGAGAACGGAGTGACTCAGAAGTTTGCAGCCCGCTCTAATGCGTCCAGAACGGTAGCAAGGGTTAAAAAGAGGGCATCTGATGAAAATGACAAGGCTCGTCCGTCGAAGGGACAGCGCCGCTCAGAAAGTGATCTGGCGACGGAGGAGGGGCAACGCCAACGCCCCTCTCAGAGTCGTCAGCGTCGCCAACGTTCCCGCTCCGGGACATCGGGCAAACCGTCAGCTCCTGATTTCTCCCTCCCGGTTTCAGATCCCCGGATGGAGCGGCTGCCCAACGCCCCACAGGTAGCAGGGGAAGCCAGTGCCATCGTGACAACAACGGGACTGCGCGGTGGTCGTAAGCGCCCAGGGTCTCTCCGTTTTACATGGTGTTCGGTTGTTGATTCTGGGGGTCGGTCTGGGGGCGATCGCAGGAACTGGTTTGGCGATCTGGAACCCGACGAACTACCGCATGGGGATCGGGCCACGGGTCAACCAACGACTAGAATTAGCAGCTGCCCCCACCCCACCCCTTACCCCTGCCATCCCCAGTCAGGCTCTGCAATCCACTCAAGAAATGCTGCCCTTGAAGCAACAAGTGCTGACCTTGGCAGCTCGGAATCCGGGGTTGACCCTGGGGGTATTTCTCGAAGACCTCGATAGCGGTGCTTACCTGGATATCAATGGCACGAAGCCCTTTGCCACGGCCAGCATGATCAAAGTTCCAGTGCTGGTGGCAGTTTTTTCAGGATGTTGATGCGGGCAAAATTCGCCTAGACGAGCTGCTCACCATGCGAAAGGATCTGGTGGTTTCCGAATCGGGCACCATGCAGTATCAACCCGTTGGGACTAAATTCACAGCCCTAGAAACGGCGACCAATATGATTGTCATTAGCGACAATACGGCCACCAATATGCTGATTGATCGCTTGGGTGGGGCACAACAACTCAACCAGCGCTTCCTGAACTGGGGTTTGAGCCATACCCAAATTCACCACTTTTTGCCAGATTTAGCCGGAACCAATGTGACGACACCCCACGATCTGGCCAACCTCATGGCGCTGATCAGTCAGGGGAAGCTCGTCTCGATGAAATCCCGCGATCGCCTATTGTCTATTATGCGCCAAACCGTTACCAACACCCTCTTACCCCAAGGGTTAGGAGCCGGGGCAACCATTGCTCACAAAACGGGAGATATTGGTGCCATGGTTGGAGATGTGGGCCTAATTGATATGCCCAACGGCAAGCGCTATGTTGCCGTGGCTATGGTGAAACGTCCCTTCAATGACCCCCGTGCCCAAGAACTGATTCGCCAAACCTCGCGAGTAGCTTATCGCTACCTCCTGAAACCAGCGTCTACTCCCACCGTGGTTCAACCGACCAGTGCTGCTCCCGAGGCGACGATTCCCAGTGCTGTGGTCACCCCCACCCCAGCCTCTGGGACGACTGCAACTGAACCATGAGCCTCACAGAACAGATCCTCACCGCCCTCCCCGGTGATGCCTGGGGTGGGTTGCGGCGGGTCGATCAGCGTTGGCAATCCCTCAAAACAGGGGCACTGCCCTTTCCAGAGGTGGTGCAGGAGGATGTGGTGTCCCTAGGCAGTCCTGACTGGGATGTGGTGATCTGTGGGGGGACTCTGGGGATTCTGATGGGTTGTGCCCTCAGCCGTCGTGGCTGGCGGGTAACGGTGCTAGAACAGGGGATGCTGCGGGGCAGGGATCAGGAGTGGAATATTTCCCGCCAAGAATTGGAGACATTTCTAGACTTAGAGCTATTAACCTCGGCGGAGTTGGAGCAGGCGATCGCCACTGAATTTAATCCAGTACGGGTGCAATTTGCGGGTACGCCAGCGGTTTGGGTTCGCGATGTCCTCAATATTGGCATTGACCCGGGTTTTTTTATTGGCAACGCTGCGGCAGCGATTTCTAGCAGATGGGGGACAATTATGCGAACAGACGGCGTTTACATCAGCCACGGTTTATGGCGATGGGGTGAGGGTTGCCGCCCGTAGCCAAGGAACGGAGATCCACCTAACAACCCGCTTACTCATTGATGCCATGGGTCACGGATCGCCCCTGGTACAGCAGGCTCGCCGAGGGCAACGACCCGACAGTGTGTGCTTGGTGGTGGGGAGTTGTGCCCAAGGGTTTCCCCCCAACCTGACCGGGGATCTAATGGTCTCGCTGACACCGTTACAAAATCAATGCCAGTACTTTTGGGAAGCCTTCCCCGCCAGGGAAGGTCGTACCACCTACCTCTTCACCTATGTGGATGTTGATCCTGCACGTCCCAGTTTGGAGCAATTGTTTGCTGAGTATCTGCGGCTGCTGCCGGCCTATCAGGGCATCGAACTAGCCCAAGTGCAATTCAAACGGGCGCTATATGGATTTTTCCCCTGCTATCAACAGAGTCCCCTCCAGTTGCCCTGGAACCGGATGTTGCCCGTGGGAGATAGTAGTGGCAGTCAGTCGCCCCTTAGCTTCGGGGGTTTTGGAGCCATGGTGCGCCACCTAGGGCGACTGTCAACGGGAATTGATCAGGCATTGCGACAGGAATGTCTCCAGCGCGATCACTTGGCACTGTTGCAGCCCTATCAACCGAGTTTATCAGTCACTTGGTTGTTTCAACGGGCGATGAGTGCCCGTGTGGAACAGTCCCTGGCCCCTGATCAGATAAATCAGTTACTCGGGGCTGTGTTTCAGAGCATGGCTCAATTCGGGGGATCCGGTGTTGCGCCCCTTCCTTCAGGATGTGGTGCAGTTTCCCGCCCTTTCCCAGTCGTTGCTGATCACAGCCCTTCACCATCCCGTACTGGTTGCCAAAGTCCTTCCCCAGGTAGGGGTTCCAGCTTTACTCAACTGGATGGCTCACTATATCAATCTGGGAACCTACACCCTCCTATCCCAGCTGACTCCTCTACTGACTCCGTGGATCAATTCCCTCAATGGCAGCCAGCAATACGCTTGGCAGCGTCGCCTAGAAGCCTGGAACTACGGCAGTGGTCAAGATACTCCAGTAACATGGCTGATTCCCCAGCCGCCCAACACGGGTACTAACTAACACGAATCGTGGGCTTTGATCAAAGGAATCCATCGATTCAAGAATAACGTTCCACAGGTGCTGAAGATAGGGAATCAAGAACGGCTGGAGGCATTCGATCATTAAGAGATATTTTTGGCTTGGGATGGATCAAATGGACGATCTGCTGGAGCATCTGTGGCTTCCAAGTCTTGACGCTCTTCTCTTTGGTAAGGAGCAGGATTTCTGGAATATGAGACAATATAATCAATGAGCTGAACCTCCAAAGCAGATTGATGTATCCTTGAACCAATCATGCAAGGTAATGTTGTATGAAGACTCAGCCATTAGACCTCTCCATCAAGCTGGGTGATTACGGATATCAAATCATTCGTGAAAACTTCCAGAGGTTTGTCGATCAAGAAGCAGCTGTTTTAAAAGATAAAGATCCTGAACCCCTGCATCAGATGCGTGTGGGGATGCGACGGTTGAGAACAGCGGTTCAAGTATTTAGCACCGCGATCGCATTACCAAAGGTGGTGAGCGATGGATCGATTGGGAAAATTGCCAAGAGATTGGGGAAAACCCGAGACTTAGATGTATTGCAATACGAGTTGGTAACTCACTATCAACCTTTGTTGCAAAGGCCAGAACGGTCAAATTTTGATGAGGTTTTGAAGCATTTGCAACAAACCCGTGGGGAAAGCTTTCTGCATTTGCAGGAAACCCTGAATGGCGATCGCTATCATAAATTAAAGCAAGCCATCCAAGTTTGGATCGACCAGCCGACCTTTACTCTGATGGGGGCTTTATCCGTCCGAGAAATTTTGCCCGATCTGCTGCTGCCATTAATCTGCCAACTCTTTCTCCATCCAGGGTGGTTAGTGGGAACAACTATTCAGGCGGGGAAGGTGACGCTATTATCGATTGAAAATTCTGCGGAGTTAAATCTGCAATTGGAGCAATTTTCTGACGTTCTTCATGACCTGCGGAAGCAAATGAAGGGCGTTCGCTACCAGGCAGAGTTCTTTTCAGATTTTTATGAAGCCTCCTACCTGCAACGAATTGAGGAATTTAGGACTATCCAGGATGTTCTAGGTCAGCTTCAAGATCATGAAGTCTTGCTTCAGTTTTTAGCATCTACCTTGAAGGGGGATTTATCAACAGTGTTGCCCACCGTCAACCAGATCCTGCAACAGCAACAAGCCACATTTTGGCAAACCTGGCAACCGCTCCAACAGCATTATCTCTGTTCAGACGTTCGTCAATCCTTGCGATCGCTGCTCACCACACCCCGGCAATTAACACCAGCATCTTCCCAAACAGGTAAAAGAGCCGCAAAAACAGCAAAACAGCTGCATAAAACCGTTGAAATCTGAAAAAAACTCTGGAATCTTGAAACCGATTGATCAAATCCGGAGAGCACATCGATTCAGGAGTTTTTTACATGATTAGTCAAATTTTAGACACCAGTGACGCACCGATTGATCTATCCAGTCCCCAGGTCTTGCTATCGACGCTGCAAAGCCTGCGCCAAACTGTGGAAACTGAAGGAGCAGCTACCTTTAACCAGTGGCGATCGCAGATTCAGCGGCCTGAGTTTCTTTCTAGTGCCCTGAATCTAGCTCAATATCTTGCCTTACGTCGCCATGACCTTCGCGATCTGCAAGCCGCACTCATGCCTTGGGGCTTATCCTCATTGGGGCGAATTGAAGCCCGAGTCATGCCTAATCTTGAGGCCGTTATTGCCACCCTGGCCGTCATTTGCGGCCAAGCCACTACTGAGCAGCTCCACCGCCCCCCGATCGCATCTTTTTTTGAGGGCAATCGTTTACTACGGCAGCACACCGAGGAATTATTTGGCCCCACCCTCTCCCATCGTCGGGTCAGAATTATGGTCACCTTACCCACGGAGGCTGCCACTGACTATGGGTTAGTGCGAGAAATTGTCCGACGGGGGGTCAAACTGCGTCCGCATCAACTGCGCCCACGATGATCCAGAGACCTGGAAGTGCATGATTGACCATATTCGTCGAGCAGAGCAGGAGAACGGCACGAGTTGTAAAGTCATGATGGATTTAGCAGGCCCTAAAATCCGCACCGGATCAGTCCTTGCCCCCCTTAATAAAACCCGGGTGTTTCGAGGAGATCATATCCTGCTGTCGCGGTGCAAGTCTGAACTCGGCAATGAAATTGTGTCAGATGAGGCCATCCCATCCCCTGTAGACAACTTTCAAACGTGCTGTACGGTTCCTGAAATTCTCGATTTACTTGTTGTTGACACACCGGTTTATATTGATGATGGCAAGATTCGGACACGGGTGGTTGACACCCAATACCCCTTGCCCGATGGGCAACTCGGACTGTTATTACAAGTCACCCATGCCAGCCCCAAGGGGATCAAACTGCGGCCCGAAAAGGGGTTAAATTTTCCCAACACAATTTTGCCACTCAACCCACTCACCGCGAAAGATTTATCGGATCTGGATTTTGTTGCCGCTCATGCAGAGATTATTGGTTACTCTTTTGTACAGCGACCTGCCGATATGGAGCTACTTCAACAAGAATTGGATCAGCGCTCTGGGGAACGGCGATCTCGACCTGCAATCGTGGCCAAAATTGAAACCGCGATCGCGGTTAGTAATCTCCCAGAATTAATTATTTATGCAGCAGGTAAACAATCCTTTGGTGTCATGATTGCCAGAGGCGACTTAGCCGTTGAAATTGGATATCAACGGTTGACAGAGATTCAGGAAGAAATTCTCTGGCTTTGCGAAGCAGCGCATGTTCCTGTGATCTGGGCAACGCAAGTGCTAGAAAGTCTGGTCAAGAATGGAGCCCCTTCCCGTGGAGAGATGACAGATGCCGCCATGGCTGAACGGGCTGAGTGTGTGATGTTAAACAAAGGACCATTTATTGCCGAAGCCATCACCATTTTGGATGATGTCCTAACTCGCATGGAAGCCCACCAGATGAAAAAAACACCCCAGCTCCGAGCATTACACTCCTGGTAGATCACCTCTTTCGGGAGCGACAAAATAGCAATTCCCCAATGAATTAGTTACAGCTCCTTGGTTAGAATTTAGAAGCCAGTATCCCAAAACTCTTCTGGATTCAGATGCTTGGATGCTTAAGTCAGAATGTACCGCATGTGAGGAAGAACTGCTATGGGCAGATCCTTGACGAACTGCATCCTGATTGCTCATCAGTATTTTGGTGGCTATATAACGACGCTAGTTGAGTGGGTGGCTCAACCCTTATACAAATTCTTATGCCTGTAGTTACGTGATAAATTAATGTATTCGTCATTGTTTTCCTTGTAGTATTTGTAGCATGGGATTGTCCAACAAGTTTGTTCTATCCCTATATTTTCGGCTTAATACCGGGATAAAATAAATTAGCAGTCAGTATGGCTAAAAATGCCCAAAGGAAATCCCAGCCCTAAAATCACAGCGTTGTTCATCGCGCGTCAGTTTAAACGGCTTGATGCTGACGACATTCCTTTAGCTAAAAAAGTGTGTGCAAGTTCGATTGTCGCAAGATGTGGACGTAGTAGTTCGATCACTACCCAACATGAGTGTATGGCTCCGAAAGGTAATCGGTGAGGCTGCTAGGCGGGAGCTGATGGCTGATGCAAATGAACCAGCGATGGTCAAAGACCGCTCTCCGAACATCGCATCTCCCCAGTCGCAGAAACCAACCCGTGACCCTAAGAAGAGAGGTGATGCAAATGCAGGCCGTTGATTCAGAGGCGAGAGAGATCCGTGATTTGTTAGTAAAGGTAGACAGCAAGCTAGATGGCTTACAGTCTGGTCTGCAAGCTCTAGACAAGAAAGTAGATGTCTATATCGCTCGTACTGATGAGCGTTTTAATAGTATCGACAATCGGTTTAAATCTCTTGACACCCAAATAGCAGATCTTAAGAAGAGTACAGAGACTCAAATAGCAGATCTTAAGAAGAGTACAGAGACTCAATTTGCTGATATCAAAGTGCAGTTAAGGGCACAAGATACCCGACTGTGGGGGTTTGTTGTCACGCTCTCTCTAGCCGTTATTGGCTTTTTATCAAAGCTGGCATTCTTCCCATCTGGAAGGATTTAGCTGTTTACCCGGATTAGTACCCGGATGTGTTGCTGAAAGCTTTTTGGGTACCTTCAAAACCGAGTTGATCGATCCCATGACGTTCTCTGCCAGAGCCATTGCCCGAACCGTCCTAGCGGAGTAGATTCAGGTGTCTTACAACCGATAACGAATCTACTCGACGATTGGATGATTTTGCCCAGTCCAGTTTGAGGGGAATGAGTAGCTTATGCTAGATCATCAGATAGTAGCTTAATTTACCTAGCCACTTTTTTGAGACAAGGTCAATGGTCAAAGACTGCTCTCCGAGCATCGCTAAGTTGATCACCTTTCTCATCAGAGAAACTAACTAAAGTGAGCTGTAGTGTATTCCTGGAGACCGCCTATGCCCCTTGATACCAATGCCCCTCCCCCGCAAGGGGATGTCCCCCCATCCGGTTTGCCCCCCGTTGTCAGCAATAACAGCCTCGCAACCGTAACCGCGATCCCAGCCAGCGGGCTAGACTTACCCCGCCCTGCTGAGACTGCAGGATCTTTACCCTTGGTGGGATTAACAACTTGGCGACCCACAGCTTCCTTGATGATTGTCATTGCCTCGTTGGTGTTGCTGTTGGGGCTGGTGTTAGATAACCAATGGGTGATCGGCGCTGGGATGTTGGTGAATCTGTTGGTCGCCCTCAAAGTGCTGTGGCGCCCCCTTGTCTGGGTATTCATCGCCATGGTGACCCAGCAGCAGAACACGATTCCCGTAGCAATTGTGGGTGTCTTGTTGTCATTCGTCGGTTACCAGCATTTCAGGGGGCACTTGCAATGGCTGGGTCAGCAATATACCGAGCTGAACTGGGATGCCATTGGGGCCATTGGCGAGGGCATTATTGGGGCGGTCGGCCAGATCTTGATTGCTTTGCTGGCACTGTGGGTGGCTTGGCGACAGTACATCATTGAGAAAGAGCTTACGACCCAACAGAACCGTATTACCCAGCAGCAGACGATTGATACCTACTTTCAGGGCATCTCTGACCTAGTGATGGATGATGAAGGACTGCTAGAGGATTGGCCGCTGGAACGGGCGATCGCAGAGGGACGCACCGCTGCGATTCTCAGTAGTGTGGATGGCAATGGCAAGGCTAAAATTCTCCGATTTCTCTCCCACTCCCGACTCCTCACCCCCCTGAAGCGCGATCGCCGATTGGGTCGCCCAATTCTGGATGGAACCGGGGGCTATGCCGAAGACCGATTGCATGGCATTCGGGTGATTGATTTGCGAGTCATGTTGGCCAAGGCAGATCTGTCTTACAACGATTTACGCTGGACCGATCTCAGTGACTCCAATCTGATAGAAGCCAATCTCAATCAGTGTGATCTAGTGAAAGCCAATTTAGCCCGTACCATTCTCTTTAACGCCAGTTTGCAGGGAACTGATCTAGAGGGTGCCCGACTTTTTTATGGCAACCTGAAGGAGGCTAGCCCCCGCAGCCGCACCCACCCACCAGACTATGAAACCGGAGCTTACACAGGGGCGGTTGTGGAAAATGCAGACTTCACCAGCGTCCGGAAGATGTCTGAAGAGCAACGCTATTACTGCTGTGCCTGGGGTGGTTCCAAGACTCGTAGCACCATCCCAGGGGGGTGTGAAGGCATCCCCAACCAACTGGGTCGTTAGGTCTGGCAAGCAGGACATTCCCAGGCTCCACTATTGGCTGTGCTTATCGACTGATTCGATGATAAAAACCCCAGGCTGGCTCCAGACCCACAGTTAAAAAGTCAGGCGAGGACTCAATCTAGCTGAACACAACGAAGTCACGGTAGGACACAATCACTATCCTGATGGGGTTGGAAGTGCAAAAATAAAGCGGGGGAATCACCTCAGTTTTTGATCACCCAAGAGAATCTACGAGAGTGAATGAGCTATGACTCCCAATCCTGCCATCATGCAAGCCGTGCAACAGCTCGGGGGACGGGTCACGGTTGGGGATGTCGCAACCCAAGCGGGATTGGACATCAACACCACAGAGCAGGGCTTACTGGCCCTCGCGAGCGATGCCGGGGGCAATCTCCAAGTTGCAGAATCGGGGGATCTGGTTTATCAGTTTCCCAGCAACTTCCGAGCCATCCTCCGCAACAAGTTCTGGCAATTGCGTCTCCAGGAATGGGGACTCCGGATTTGGGGAATCTTATTTTACTTGATTCGCATCTCCTTCGGGATTTTGCTAATTGCCTCAATTGCCATCATTTTGATTGCTATTGTAATGCTGTTGCTAGCTGCCAGTGCCAGTCAGGGGAATCGCGATCAAGAAGAACGCAGCAATCGATCCGGTGGCTCAATGATGCTCCCCCTCAACTGGATCAGTCCTGACTTCTTCTGGGTCTTCTACCCGAATTATGGCTACCACGGGCACCAACGCCAGCGGACTCGAGCCCATCGCGGCTCCGGGATGAACTTTCTGGAGGCAATTTTTTCCTTCTTATTTGGGGATGGTAATCCCAATGCTGATTTAGCCGATCGTCGCTGGCAAGCGATCGCAGCTGTGATTCGGAAGCATCGTGGCGCAGTGATTGCCGAGCAGATCACCCCCTACCTGGATACCTTGGGTGCCGGACATGACCTGGAATTTGAAAGCTATATGTTGCCAGTACTGATCCGATTTCAGGGACGACCCGAAGTCACCGCTGAGGGTGGGTTCATCTATCACTTTCCAGAATTGCAGACAACCGCCACTGAACGTCAATCTCGGTCAGTCGCCACCTACTTAGAGGAATATCGCTGGGAGTTTAGTCAGGCGAGTAGCTGGCAAAAACTAGGGGCAGCGGGTTTGGGGGGATTGAATCTCGTTGCGGCACTGGTGCTGGGTTCACTCCTTCAGCAGGGTGATTTAGTCGTGGCAGCGGGGGCATTCGTGGCCTTTGTCCAGTCCATCTATTGGGTGCTATTAGGGTATGGGGTGGCATTCCTGGCAGTCCCCCTCCTGCGATTCCTCTGGCTGCAGCGCCGTAATCATGCCCTTGAAGTCCGAAATTCCCAGCGTCAGCAACGGGCGATCGCCCTGACAGAAGCCGACGATGCCCTGCGGAAAAAACTGAAGGATGCCAAACAATTTGCCAGCGAAACCGTCATCCATCAGGAAGACGCCATCTACACCACCGACCGGGATCTTTTAGAACAAGAAGTGGATCAATCAGCACGGATCGATGAAGAGTGGCAACGCCGATTAGACCAAGCTAGTTCGGAGCCAGGTTCAGCTGACCCTCCTTAGATGGATATTGGGAAGTTGGTGAGATGTCAAACCAACTAAAAAACTCCATCAAGAATGGTCGCAGACTCGGTTCAACATAGTAAAAATCTTCCCCTCGATCCGTAAATTCCCAGAAATCAGGCCTAGAGGACTGAAGTTCATCTTGAATAATTTTGAGGCGGGTATTGGGTTCGTTGTTCATGTCTTGATAA
This sequence comes from Neosynechococcus sphagnicola sy1, assembly GCF_000775285.1. Taxonomy (NCBI): domain Bacteria; kingdom Bacillati; phylum Cyanobacteriota; class Cyanophyceae; order Neosynechococcales; family Neosynechococcaceae; genus Neosynechococcus; species Neosynechococcus sphagnicola. The sequence goes on from NZ_JJML01000001.1 coordinate 62,764, forward strand.
ATGATCCTTGCCAAGGGGAGATCCCCGCACATTAAATAGAATGCCGCCAATTTAGCTTGAGACTTGCGCACACCCCTGAGGGTACTTTCCTGCTGCTCACTCTCTGCATCTTGATCAATTCTCAGAAAAATTTCCAGAATATTCTGATTCATCGTTGATTTAGCTTTGCAGCAGGACTGTGCCAGTAACAATAAATCAAAGGCAAAAGTTTCAGTTAAAAACAGTAAGCCAGCCTTATAAGCCGTCAGACTGTAATAACGAAAATACTGGGCGATTTCCAGAACTACCGCTTCATCCTGATGTTGGAGTGCCGCTTCAGCAATCAGCCGATATTGCTTAATAATATTGTAACCAGTCCTAATATCGCGGGCGTTAATCACCGCCCGCAGGTAGGTATTAAAAAACTTAATCGCCAGATAGACAATTTCCGAACGCTGGCACTTTAGTGCTTGCTCGGCCATCTCTCGGGTATGGATGGCAACCATGTAACAAGCACCTCGGAAGTCATTGAGGGAATCGGTAAAAATTGCCTGATACAGGCGAAAAATTTTTAATTCCATCCAAATTTTCTGCTTCTGAATTTCCGCCAGCATCACATTGTCCACCGAAACAAAATCAGGATCTCGGCAAATAGGCTCGGTGAGCTTATACCAGCCATCAGGTAATCGCAACTTTAAGCCTGCATAGAATAAAGCACAAACCTTTAAACTATTGAGGGCATCCAACATGATCGGCCCTTCTCGCTGATGAATTGCACTCGTGGCAATTCCCTTAATCTCATCCAGAGCAGTCAAGCATTGATCATGAATGGGAGGAATTTTTGTCTCGCTCCGAGTGCAATGGGTAGAGCTAGCAATAGATTGACAAACTTGTTGTTCAATTTTGCGAATAATCGAAGCAGGACGTAGGAAATTAAAAACAAAATAAAATAAGGGATTAAAATCAGAAAAGAAAGTGTTCCCAAAATAAGATTTATTAGAATTAACAAGACTGGTTTCTCTAACACACTAAAAACTAGAGATGTCCAGACACTGACTAAATTAGCAATGATCAAAAATAAGATCATGAAAAAATTAGTCTTCTCCCGGAGAAACAGCTCCGTCACCTTGGGAGTAAACCGATCTGCACTGAGTTGCACCACAATCGCAACAACTGAGATCGTGAACCCCAACACCCCAGACAACACCTGTGCCAATGTGCCGATGAATCCTTGCAAGGCACTCGGATCGTGGATTTGGTCGGGCACCACCGCCCACAGCAGGGCAGCTCCCATCACCCGCAGCACTGTCAACAACAGCAAGCCTGCTGCTAAAATCCAAACACTCACTGGCAACCTCAATAGGGAAGCACCGGGGGGAGATGCGAAACCCTCTCCATTGGAATTTCCCCGCTGTTTTCTGGCCCACGCTATCTACCTACCTTTAGTAACCGAGTATTTTGTACATCAAGTCTGCCCACCCTGCCATCACCAGACACCCACTTGGATAATGCATCCATTCACTGGCTACCCTATCAATGAAATGTTAAACAAGTTCATGAAGTTGCGAAGTTATTTTGCGCCTCCTTGCAAAAGATTGAGAAAACTCCCCAAAGTCAGGGGCTGTTTCTAAGTTAGAGGTTTACAGTCACATGCAGCTGCAGCTATGAATAACATCCAGAAGTATCGTTTCGCCTGTACTCTAACCTTTGGTGATATCTACGGTCAGATTATTATTTGGTTAATTGTGATATTTCTGAGCCTAGCCTCGGCAATGGCGATGATGGGAGCCAGTCGCCCGATCTATGCCTTGGCTACAGTAGGGCTGATTCTCGTACTTTCCCTACCGTTCTTGCTGTTTGCATTTGTCACCACCCTCCTCAACCACATTGAAATGACGGAAGTCGTGCCAGCCACCCGACCGCAATCGGTGCAGCCCCCAAGCGTTGTGCCCCCCCGACCTGCCCAGGCTAGTAGCTAAGTAAATGGGTGGTGCGTTGTGCTGGCGATGGCCGGAGGTCAGTCTAGTAACCGAGGCGTAGCGACACCAATGATGATCACATCCGTCTGAGGAAATCCCTGCCCATTGGTGGGGAATTTTTGTTGGCTCAGGGTAGACTCAGGGGATTGAGCGCCGAGTACAAGCATGATAGAACACGATGTCATCATTGTCGGGGGCGGTCTCGCTGGTTCACGAGCTGCTGTGGAAATTGCTCGTCTAGCTCCCGATCTCCAGGTGGCGATGGTTGCCAAAACTCATCCGATTCGTTCCCATTCGGTGGCAGCCCAAGGTGGCATTGCCGCAACCCTGAGGAATGTCGATACTAGTGATAGCTGGGAAGCCCATGCCTTTGACACCGTTAAGGGGTCTGATTATCTCGCCGATCAGGATGCAGTGGCAATTCTGACCCAAGAAGCCCCGGATGTAGTAATTGATCTAGAGCATATGGGGGTGTTGTTCTCACGGTTACCCGATGGCCGGATTGCTCAGCGAGCCTTCGGAGGCCACTCCCACAACCGTACCTGTTATGCCGCCGATAAAACAGGGCATGCCATTCTCCATGAACTAGTTGGGAATCTGATCCGCTACAAGATTCAGATTTATGAGGAGTGGTATGTGTTGAAGCTGATCCTCAAAGAAGGGGAGGCCAAAGGCATCGTCATGTACCATCTCCTGGATGGACAGATCGAGGTGGTGCGGGCTAAAGCGGTGATGTTTGCCACGGGGGGCTATGGACGGGTCTTTAACACCACCTCTAATGACTTTGCCTCCACCGGAGATGGTCTGGCAATGACGGCTTTAGCAGGTCTACCCCTTGAGGATATGGAGTTTGTCCAGTTCCACCCCACGGGGCTGTATCCAGTGGGGGTGCTGATCTCAGAAGCCGTGCGGGGGGAAGGAGCCTACCTGACCAATAGTGACGGCGATCGCTTTATGGCAACCTATGCCCCTAGCCGCATGGAACTGGCACCTCGGGATATTACCTCTCGGGCAATCACGCGAGAAATTCAAGCAGGGCGAGGCATTCAGGGGGATGGCAGTGCCGGTGGCCCGTTTGTCCATCTTGATTTGCGCCATATGGGGGCGGAAAAAATCATGAGTCGGGTGCCCTTTTGCTGGGAAGAGGCCCATCGCCTCGTGGGGATTGATGCTGTCACCCAGCCGATTCCCGTGCGACCGACAATTCACTACTCCATCGGGGGGGATTCCGGTCAATACCGAGGGACGGGTGCGATCCAGTGTGGACGGGCTGGTGGAGGGGTTTTTCGCAGCGGGGGAAGCAGCCTGTGTTTCGGTGCATGGAGCCAATCGGCTCGGGAGTAATTCACTGCTCGAGTGTGTGGTCTATGGGCGGAGAACGGGCGCAGCGATCGCTCAGTATGTGAGGCAGCGTCAGCTCCCCGAGGTGGATGAAGCCTATTATCTCTCCCAGTCACAGCAGGAATTACAAGCCCTGTTGGAGCAACCCGGTGTATATCGCATTGCTCAGGTGCGGCAGGCGTTTCAAGACTGTATGACCGAGTACTGTGGGGTGTTTCGTACCGCCGCGAAGATGCAAACGGGTCTGGAGTTGTTGCAGCAATTGCAGCAGCAGTATGGCCAAATTTTCCTTGATGACAGCGGCAGTTGCTGGAATACCGAACTGATTGAGGCTCTAGAGTTACGAAATCTCATGGCAGTCGGTGAGATCATTCTGACATCGGCGCTTCATCGCCAAGAGAGTCGGGGTGCCCATTACCGGGAAGATTATCCCCAACGGGATGATCAAAACTTCTTGCAGCACACTCTGGCGACCTACTCAGCAATGGGAATTAAGGTGGAGTACTTGCCCGTAATCATGACACTGTTTTCACCTCAAGAGCGCAAATATTGACACACCTGTACCACTGAGGTACCCCCCATGGGTTGGGGTTCTACGCGCTAAGATAGAACCCTGGCAAAGGGTGCCGTTCCAGACGGCAGGACGATCCTTCAATGGCTGAGCAGAAGTCGGGATCGCCCGTCAGTTAAAGATTCCTCCTAAGGTAAGGATTGGCAACCTACTTCGCCCTCGCAGATCGCTGGACATACAAAGTTCACCACAAGTCCATGGCTAAGACACAGGGTGATCGTATGCTCCTAGCATGTGTACTGTGCAACACAAGAAAACATGTTAATGTGCAACCATTAACGCAGTTTAATGGTGCACTTGCAAAGTGCCTATTGGTATATCAGCGTCTTTCAAAGAGTTGATGACATCTCGTGATCAACTAACTTCAACATAGGTTTAGTTAATTTTCTGGTCGATCTCATCCTCCAGAAAATTTTAATTTTGAGTAAAAAATAGTAAGAGTGGAGCGTAAAAATCAATGATTCAATCAGTTTGCGGAAATTAGATTCCCGTCTCTGAAGATACCGTTTAACCACATCAAAGCTATTAGTTAATCCAGACTTTTATGATTGATTCTCCGAGGTAAATGCAACGATTATTGCCGTAATAATTAATTCAACATAGGCATAATATTTTCAGGCATTGACAACCTGAATGTTACCTATGAGAGAGAAACATTAAAGCAATTGTGGACTCAAATAATTGAAATCACTCCAGAAGATCACTCCGCAACGAGCCATGGGTTCTGATCCTATGTGGACTGCCAGTTTTATTCCTTTCAGTATCTACACCGTTGCCAAAGACTGGCAGAATAATCATCATTTCTCATGGACATTAGGCATCTGGACTCTAACAACTAGGAGGAAATTGCTATGATCCGTAAAATACTAGTTTCAGTGAATCATCCTGATGAGATGGGTCACCATATATTCAAGTCAGCACTTTACCTAGCTCAAGCCACGGGTGCAAATCTAAAACTCCTGCATGTTTTAGCAGTGGAAGAAAGTGACAACTCTTATCCTTTGACGCTGAGGAATCCTCCAGAGCAAAAACAACAGTGGCAAGCGCGGAAAAAACCCGATCAAGAATTTCTTCAAGCCATGACTACTGAGGCGATTGCTATTGGTGTACCGACTGAATATTCCCAAGACTTAGGGAGACCTGGTCACATTATCTGTGATACGGCTAAAGCCTGGGGAGCTGATCTCATTGTCATGGGAAGGCGGGGGCTGTCAGGAATGAGTGAGTTGCTGTTAGGTAGCATCAGCAACTATGTGTTTCACCATGCTCCATGCTCTGTGTTGGTGGTGCAGGGTTTTACTTAGGTCACTCCTCGATATCCCCCAGTAACTTGGTTGCTCACAGCAGCAGTATCGACGCTAAAAATTTTGCTATCTGTCTTCCAAGATTCAGAGGGTTAGAGTCTTGCAGCTTCTGGAGAATTCTGTTTTCAGCTGACTAGTATAGCAATCTTAAATGATTTGTAAACTAAATCAGCCTAAAATCTTTTTCCAGAAAGAATTAAAGTTGACAAGTGACTTATGACTGCTATATCTGAAGGGAATGCAATTCCAATTCGAATAGTTTTTATATCTCAAATTAACTGCTTTTTAATCCCTTGCCCTTGGGGCATTCTGAAATATTCAAATATTCTAGTAGCAATTGCTACCATCTACATCAATAACTGATTGAACTTTATCGCCAAACAATCAGTTTTCTGGAGCTATCACCATGGCAGTTTCACCACCGAATCGCGCTAATCGTACAAAAACTCATCTCATCAACAGATCTTCACCCAGCTCCATGTCCCGTAAAGACGCCTTGCTGCTAAGGATGCTGGTGTTTGTGCCTATCTGTATGATATTGAGTCGGCTGGATGTCAATCCTTTAATTGTCTTTATCACAGCAGGGGTTGCCATTATTCCCTTAGCCGCTTGGATTGCCAACTTTACTGAAGCGATCGCAACTCGCATTGGACCAACCTTCGGTGGATTGCTTAATGCCACCTTTGGTAACGCCACTGAAGTCATTGTTTCCATGGTGGCGCTTCAAGCTGGAATGATTGAGGTCGTGAAAGCCAGTTTAATGGGATCTATCATTGCCAACCTCCTCCTGGGGCTAGGTTTGGCCCTATTTCTAGGGGGCTTACGGACTCAGAAGCGAAGCTCACCCCTGAATACAGATAATCTGAGCGCTGTTGCCCGTGTCAATGCGTCCCTCTTAAATCTGGTTGTTGTTTTTCTGGTCGCACCCACCGCTATTGAAGTGACTTCTATGAAGTTACATCTGGAAACAACCAATGCCTTTTCTTACACCGCATCGGCCTTATTACTGATTGGCTATGTTCTGATGTTATTGTTCTCCATGAAAACTCATAATCATCTTTACGGAGTGGATGAAGATGCTGAGCCTGAGAGCTATGGCAGTGAAGCCAGGGGACTTTACGGACTCAAGCTCCATATAGGTCTACTTTTGGGGACAACAATTGTACTGCTGTTTGTCTCTGAGGTGCTGGTGAGTAGTTTAGAAAAAGCGATCGCAACCACAGGTTTAACGGAACTGTTTACCGGTGTTATTCTCATTCCCCTGTTTGGCGCTGCCGTAGAAATCATTACCTGCGGTATTTGCGGGGCAAAGAATAAGGTCAACTTGGCCTCCTCGGTGGCGATTGGGTCAAGTCTACAAATTGCGATGTTTGTGACCCCAATTCTAGTTTTTACGGGGCTATTACTAGGCAAGCCGATGAATCTAGACTTTGACAACTTTACAGTTATGGGACTCGGGATTGCAGTCATCATGACAAATTCAGTGACCACAGACAGCCGTTCTAATTGGCTAGAAGGTATCTTGCTGTTGATGACCTATATCATGTTAGCTTCTGCTTTTCTTCTGCATCCATCTTTAGCGAGCTAGCTAAAAATATCCTTCAAGAAAATCCAAACAGTCTCAGTTAATGTAAGCCATGAAAGTTAAGTCTGATCTGCAAAATGGTAAATCATTAATCAAGGTAGATAGCCAGGAAATTTCTCCTAATTTCATGGCTAGCACCCTAATGAAACCTAATATTAACTGGCTGATTATTTTCCTTCCCATTAGTTTTGCGATCGCATACATTCCCTATTTCAAAAATGAAATATACTTATTCTTCACCTCTTGCTTAGGGCTGATCATTGTTGCCTATTGGCTCGGGAATGCAACAGAACAGTTGGCTGCTAGGGTTGGCTCAACCTGGGGCGGGATGATGAATGCGGCCTTTAGTAATTTACCGGAACTAATTTTTGGCCTCATTGCCGTGTCTAAAGGCTTAGAATCCCTGGCAAAAGCTACCTGGACAGGTGCGATCATTAGCAACATGCTAGTTGTGGTTGGTGCTGCCATCATGGCTGGCGGCTACCGCTACGGCATCGTTAAATTTCCCCTAGAACGGGCAAAGGATGCCGCTGCTGGATTGATGCTTGCGACCTTCGCCGTGCTCTTGCCATCGGTTTATGCCCATTTCGTTGCTTTTGGGAGTGATGTAGAAGCTCGTCAAGTCTTGGAAGGTGTTTCTATTTGGACTTGCTTATTTCTGCTCATGGCCTATGGTGGCAGTATTGTCTACGCCCTTGCTCAATTTAGGGTGGAAATAACCACCCCGGAATGGCATCATCTAGATACCCCAATGCCCGAGAAAGTTCAGCCTGATTGGAGCCTTTCTCAATCAATGGGAGTTCTCGCTATCTCTAGCCTCTTAATTGCTTTTTTATCTGATTTTATTTCAGATAGCATTGATTCGATTACGGCCAGCCTTGGATGGACGCAAATGTTCGTTGGCATCATTGTAATTGGCGTCATTGGCAATGTCGGGGCACTATTTAGTGCTGTCTCAGTGGCGTTGAAAAACAAAATGGATCTGAGCTTTGAGATTGGTCTGAATGCAGCCTCCCAGGTTGCCTTACTTGTCGTTCCAGTGCTCGTACTCAGCTCCGTCGTCATGGGCAAGCCAGTAAGTCTCCTGTTTACTCCTGCTGAAATTGCTGCCTTGTTAAGCAGTGTGCTGATTATGGCTCAGATCTCTCAGGATGGAAGGTGTAACTGGCTAAATGGACTCCAAATGCTGATCTTGTATGGAATTATTGGGGTCTTGTTTTTCTATGATCACCTTTCAACATAGCACTCCTGTCAGAAGTGTTACGTCATTTTTCAACACATCTGGGATTGATCTTGTGGTAAGTATTTTTATGGGAATACTGCGATCTCCCACCGATCTCAACTCTTGATTTTCTAAAATTCTCGGAGACCGATGCATGTCAGCCAGAACTAGTTCTCGGGATCAAAGTTCCCCCGTTGGCAAACCCAAGCAACTGATGTCCCGCAAAGATACATTTCTCCTCCGAATGCTGATCTTTGTGCCCATCTGCCTGACATTGAACTGGTTACAGGCTGAACCAATCTTCATTTTTACCACAGCTGGACTGGCAATTATTCCCCTGGCTGCCTGGATTGCTAATTTTACGGAGGCGATCGCAAATGAAATTGGGCCATTTTTAGGGGGGTTACTTAATGTTACCTTTGGCAACGTCACAGAGATTGTGGTTTCATTGGTAGCCCTCCAACGGGGATTGATCGATGTGGTCAAAGCGAGTCTTGCAGGGTCAATCATTGCCAACCTCCTGATTGGTTTGGGGATCTCTTTTTTGCTGGCAGGCTTACGATTTCGTAAGTACCGGGAAGAAACCAACCTTTCCCGAACAACCGTAGCGCGAATTAATTCAAGCTCCTTAAACTTAGCCGTGGTCTTTCTCTTGACACCCGCGGCACTCAACTTAACTTCTAATACTTTTGGTCTCACGCTGACCAACAAGTTTTCCTATGTCGCCGCATTTTTATTGTTGACCTTCTATGCCTTAATGCTGCTTTTCTCCATGAAAACTCATCGCTATATGTATGAGCTAGAGGAAGATGCTGAGCCAGAAAGTTACGGTAGCGAAGCCAGGGGCGAGAATTACAATTTATGGTTTCACATGGGATTACTCTTAGCAACCAGTATTGTCTTGGTGTTGGTTTCCGAAGCCTTGGTAGGGAGCCTAGAAACTTCAATTGCCAGTTTAGGTCTAACGGAGCGATTTATTGGGGTGATCATCCTGCCCATCTTTGGAGCCGCCGTTGAATATATTACCTGTGGGATCTGTGCCCTGAAAAACAAGGTCGATTTATCGATCTCCGTAGCGCTGGGTTCGAGCCTGCAAATTGCGCTGTTTGTTGCTCCCCTGCTTGTGCTCGCAGGATGGTTGATGGGGCAACCGATGAATCTCGGTTTTGACATCTTCACGGTAATGGCTTTGGGGATCACTGTGGTCATGACCAACTCGGTCAGCACCGATGGACGGTCGAACTGGCTCGAAGGTGTCCTACTCTTGATGACTTACATCATGCTGGGGACTGCTTTTTACCTCCACCCTTAAGTTGTCCACCGCCAGCTTCCTAGACCGCCCTGAAACCTGCGCCCAACCCAGAATATTTGGGTATAATGATTCCTACCTGAAGGGGAGTAGCTGCTGGTTCAATCACCAGCCCATCAGTATCAACATACTGGCGATGAAAATTGTAGTTTCACACCCGAAGAAACCCTTTTCTAGCCTGGTTCTGGTGACAAGTCAATCTTTTCATTAGCCTGAGGGCTCATTCAAGATTTGTAAGCGAGACCTTCACTAAGTTCACAGACTGTTGTGAGCTTGGTGAAGTATGCAAGCTTCCATCAAGCTCACTCAGTCGCCCTCACCCCTCTTGGAGCTTCTGAGTTTGATGCTGACTGCTTTTACCGCTGCTTTGATTACGATTACCCTCTTCGAGCTAGGGGATAAGACTTTTTTCGTCGTGGTCGTCTTGGCAACTCGCCATCCTCGCCGCCTGGGTTTTTCTGGGAGCGGTGGTTGCCTTAGCGGCCATGACCCTGATCTCAGTGTTTGCCGGCCATTTCGGTTGCTGCCTTGCCCCCCACCTTTCAAACTTACATTCATTACGCAGAGGTAGCTCTATTCCTGGGGTTTGGACTAAAGCTCCTCTATGATGCCCAGCAGATGTCTGCAATGGCCGAGTTGGCAGAAGTGACTGAGGCTGAAGCCGTCGTTGCCCAAGCCGATGCCCAGCTTCCCCAAGGGCAAACCCAGTGGGCGATTATCTGGGAAGCCTTTTCTCTGACTTTTTTACTGGAATGGGGCGATCGCACCCAATTTGCCACCATTGCCCTGGCTGTGGCTCAGAATCCCTGGGGTGTAACCTTAGGAGCGATTTTGGGTCATAGCATTTGTGCTGCGATCGCCGTTGGCTGTGGGCGGCTGATTGCCGGACGGATTTCTGAGCGGGTCGTGACTTTTTTGGGGGGACTACTCTTCCTCATCTTTGGGATAATTGCCTGGTTGGAGGGGCACTAGCCCAGTTCCCCACGCCTCGATGCCAGAGCGTTAGAATCCCCAGAGAGTTGAGCCTCTGCTCTCAAACAGACTGGGAACCGCTCTGTGATCACCCCTGTCCCTTGTTGAAGAGAATGATCTGACTTGCATGGCCGATTTGTTTCCCTCTGGACATATCCTCTCCAGCCCCGGTTGCCATTTTAGCTATCGGGTGGTGGGATCTTGTTGTCGCCTGTTCGATCGGGAGCAACTCCCCTGGCCCTGTTGTCGCCTGGAATGGGGCGGCAAAGAACCCAGTTGGCGCAGAGTGGGTCGGCGCTTCATCCTCGACATGGCCACTCGTGACCATCCCTCCTACAGCGTGGAAATTCTGGGCTGTGGCAGTACGGGGCAGCCGCTAATTCTCACCCTCTATTCCGTGGAGCTATCCCCGGCTGAAAAATCATGGTGGTTTGGCAAGCCGTCTCCAGGATTGCGGGGAGATCCCAGCAGTGAGCAGCGAATGCCGACCCAGACCGATCCCCCCAGATCAACACCCATGGGCGCGATCCGTTAAATTTCCTCGACGGATTCAGCACTTCCCCCCCGAACAAAGGCTAGGATTTTAAACGCAACACCCACTAGTTCCCCCGTCAACCTTCCCAATTCCGGGCCTATGGCACTGATCGTTCAAAAATATGGTGGCAGCTCCGTCGGCACAGTCGAGCGCATTCAAGCGGTGGCCCAGCGGGTACAGCGCACGGTAGCAGCGGGGAACTCAGTGGTGGTGGTGGTCTCGGCCATGGGTAAGACCACTGATGGGCTGGTAACATTGGCCCATGCGATTTCAGATAGCCCCAGTCGCCGCGAGATGGATATGCTGCTCTCGACGGGGGGAGCAGGTGACCATTGCCCTGTTGAGTATGGCGTTGCAGAAAGTAGGCCAGCCTGCGATTTCCCTGACGGGAGCCCAAGTGGGAATTGTCACAGAAGCCGAACATACCCGTGCCCGGATTTTGCGCATTGAAACTGAACGACTGAATCGTCACCTCAAGGACGGTCAAGTGGTGGTGGTGGCGGGTTTTCAAGGGGTGTCTAGTGCCGATGACCTGGAAATTACCACCCTGGGACGGGGCGGATCGGACACCTCCGCCGTTGCCTTAGCTGCTGCGCTGAGTGCCGATCTCTGTGAGATTTATACCGATGTTCCGGGAATTCTCACCACTGATCCCCGCTTAGTACCAGATGCACAACTCATGGCCGAGATCACCAGTGATGAAATGCTGGAATTAGCTAGCCTAGGAGCCAAGGTGCTGCATCCCAGGGCAGTAGAAATTGCCCGGAACTATGGGGTGCAACTGGTGGTGCGCTCCAGTTGGACTGAGGATCCCGGTACGAAGGTGGTTTCTCCCCTGCCCCAACCCCGCTCCTTGGATGGGTTGGAAATTGCCCGTCCCGTTGACGGGGTTGAGTTTGATACCAATCAAGCCAAGGTGGCGCTGCTCCGGGTTCCCGATCGCCCAGGGGTGGCCGCCCGACTTTTTGGTGAAATTGCCTCCCAAAACCTGGATGTCGATTTGATTATCCAGTCGATTCATGAGGGCAATACCAATGACATTGCCTTTACCGTGACGCGGCCTTCCCTCAAACGGGCGGAAGCGGTGGCGGCGGCCATTCTTCCAGCGCTGGCTCCCCCTGACCGAACCCTGGAGCTTCCTGAGGTGATGGTTGATGCCCAGATTGCCAAGATCAGCATTGCTGGGGCAGGGATGATTGGTCGTCCGGGGGTAGCCGCCCAAATGTTTAAAACCCTGGCAGCGGCTGGCATTAATATTCAGATGATCTCGACCTCCGAGGTGAAAGTGAGTTGTGTGATCGATGCCGCCGACTGCGATCGCGCCATTCGCAGTCTCTGTTGGGACTTCGAGGTGCATTCCTCCCCCACGTCTCTGCATCAGCCCCCCGACCCCGTGGATCCGATGGCACCCGTCCGTGGCGTAGCGTTAGATCTGAATCAGGCTCAACTGGCCATTCACGCCATTCCTGATCGTCCAGGCATGGCGGCTGAGGTTTTTCAACTGTTGGCCTCCGCCAACATCAGCGTTGATATGATTATCCAGTCCCAACGCTGTCGGGTAGTTCAGGGCCTTCACACCCGAGATATTGCCTGTACAGTGGCGCAAATGGATGGGGAATCCGCCCGTCAAGTACTGATCGCAGCAGCTCCCAACCTTGGATGGGGAGAGGTCAGAGTCGATACCGCGATCGCTAAAGTTAGCATTGTCGGTGCCGGGATGGTAGGTCAACCGGGGGTGGCTGCCCGGATGTTTGCGGCCTTAGCTCGGGAACAGATCAATATCCAGATGATTGCCACCTCGGAAATTAAGATTAGCTGTGTGGTACCGCAAACACAGGGCGTGCAAGCCCTGAAAGTGATTCATGCTGCCTTTGATCTCTCTGGTTGTCAGTCGATTCAAATCCCGGCTTAGCCGGGGAATCCTCAAGCAGTCGTGCAATACCCCTCTATGGGGAAGATCCCAGGCTCGATTTCCTGACTCGGGGTGAACCGCCCCTTCGTAGGTTCGGTAAATCCCCCTTCATCAGAGAGCCTCAACCCGTTCAGTATAGAGGGGTGTACTGGACTGTCCCAGCGTGCAGCACGGCAAACTTTCTTCCTTGAGTGACTGCTGTCCTCGCGACCCGCTGACTTCAGCATTGGCTACAGCCACCGCCTCACTCCTAAAGTGAATTGGCAAAGTCGATATGCCAGATGTATTTATCGTTGATTGGAGCCGAACCCTATGGCAAAAGTAGTTGGAATTGATTTAGGCACAACAAATTCGTGTGTTGCGGTTATGGAGGGTGGCAAGCCTACCGTCATCGCGAATGCAGAAGGGTTTCGCACCACGCCTTCCGTTGTGGCATTTACCAAGAATGGCGATCGCCTTGTAGGTCAAATTGCCAAGCGCCAAGCCGTCATGAACCCTGAGAACACCTTCTACTCGGTGAAACGGTTCATTGGTCGTCGCTTTGATGAAGTCACCCACGAAGCCACGGAAGTTTCCTATAAAACCCTCAATATCAGTGGCAATGTCAAGCTAGATTGTCCAGCCGCTGGCAAGCAATTTGCACCGGAAGAAATTTCATCCCAGGTGCTGCGGAAGCTGGTGGAGGATGCCAGTAAATATCTAGGTGAAACCGTTACCCAAGCTGTAATCACGGTTCCCGCCTATTTTAATGACTCCCAGCGTCAAGCGACAAAAGATGCCGGACGCATTGCTGGGATTGAAGTACTGCGAATCATTAACGAGCCGACGGCTGCTTCTTTGGCCTACGGTTTGGATTAAAAAGAGCAACGAAACCATTTTGGTCTTCGATTTGGGGGGAGGCACCTTCGACGTTTCCATTCTGGAAGTGGGCGACGGTGTGTTTGAAGTCTTGGCAACCTCTGGGGATACCCACCTGGGTGGGGACGACTTCGACAAAAAGATTGTGGACTACCTAGCTGAAGAATTCCGCAAATCGGAAGGAATCGATCTGCGGAAAGATAAGCAGGCGTTACAACGCCTCACCGAAGCGGCGGAAAAAGCCAAAATCGAACTGTCGAGCGTCACCCAGACCGAGATTAACCTTCCCTTTATCACCGCCACTCAGGATGGCCCCAAGCACCTGGATACAACCCTGACCCGTGCCAAGTTTGAAGAACTGTGCTCCGATCTGATTGACCGTTGCCGAGTACCCGTCGAGAATGCTTTGCGGGATGCCAAGTTAGACAAAAGCAACATCGACGAAGTTGTGATGGTGGGTGGCTCCACCCGGATTCCGGCAGTGCTGGAACTGGTAAAGCGAGTGCTGGACAAAGAACCAAACCAGACGGTGAACCCGGATGAAGTTGTGGCGGTCGGAGCCGCCATTCAAGCAGGGGTATTGGCCGGTGAGGTTAAGGATATCCTGTTACTGGATGTCAGCCCCCTGTCTTTAGGAGTCGAAACCCTGGGCGGTGTGATGACCAAGATTATTCCCCGTAACACCACCATCCCCACCAAGAAGTCCGAAGTTTTCTCAACTGCGGTGGACGGCCAAAGCAATGTGGAAATCCACATTCTGCAAGGGGAGCGGGAAATGTCCACGGATAACAAGAGCTTGGGTACCTTCCGACTGGATGGCATTCCCCCAGCACCTCGGGGGGTGCCTCAAATTGAAGTCACCTTTGATATTGATGCCAACGGCATTCTCAATGTGACGGCCAAGGATAAAGGCACGGGCAAAGAGCAGTCGATTAGTATTACCGGGGCATCGACCTTGCCGAAGGATGACGTGGAGCGGATGGTTCGGGATGCTGAACAGCATGCCACCGATGACAAAGAACGGCGGGAGAAAATCGAACGCAAGAACCAGGCTGACTCCCTGGCTTATCAGGCAGAGAAGCAAATTAAAGAACTGGGTGACAAAGTTCCCGCCGATGACAAATCCAAGGTAGAAGGGCTGGTCAAAGACCTGCGAGATGCCATTGCCAAGGAAGACGACGAGCGCATCAAGACGCTGACCACCGATCTCCAGCAGGCGCTCTACGGTATTAGTGCCAACCTCTATCAACAGGCTGGTGGGCCAACTGCGGATGGGGAGGGGGCAGCTCCTGGCTCCTCAACCGCTGAGGGGAGCGGTGATGATGTCATTGATGCGGAGTTCTCAGAAACCAAGTAGGTTCCCTATCCACATTTGAGTTGTTTCTTGTAGAGGAAACCAGGGAGGATGCAGTTTTTATCGGACTGCCCCTCCCGTTTTTTAATAGGGGAGGTGTTGAGTGATCGCTGCTGCTATAGCCACAAAGCTTTATACCAGGAAAAGGGCACCATGCAATATCCCCCTTGAGAACTGCCTCTATGCCCACGAATACGGCATTGATCGGCCAGAAATGCTTCACTGGAATGGCAGCACAAAATACCCTCTGGAAATGGACCATACCCCTTTCCTGGTCAAACCAGGCTCAACCGTTCATCTTAAGGACTACGACCCGGACTTCGTCGGAGCCTATTCAGGGAAAGCTGAGGCTGAAGGTAAACTCCAAGAGGATATTCAGACCTTAGCGGCCTATCAGGATATGTTGTATGCCCAAAATACCCATGCCCTGCTGATGATTTTTCAGGCAATGGATACAGCGGGGAAAGATGGCACGATTAAGCATGTGATGTCGGGGGTGAATCCCCAAGGCTGCCAGGTGTTTAGTTTTAAAGCGCCCTCCGCTGAAGAACTCGATCACGACTACCTGTGGCGATCAATGAAAGCCCTGCCCGAACGAGGGCGGATTGGTATCTTTAACCGTTCCTACTACGAAGAGGTATTGGTGGTGCGGGTACATCCAGAACTGTTAGCCCGTCAGCAACTTCCCCAGGGTGTCCCGTCAAAAAGGTTATGGCAGCAGCGGTTTACTGAGATTCAACAGTTTGAGCAATACCTGGTGAATAATGGCATTGTTGTCTTGAAGTTTTTCCTCAACCTCTCGAAGGCAGAACAGAAGCAGCGGTTTTTAGATCGGATTGAACAACCAGAAAAAAATTGGAAGTTTTCAGCCAGCGATGCCCTAGAACGAACCTTCTGGTCTGACTACATGGACGCCTACGAAGAAGTGTTCAGTCATACCAGTACCGAGTGGGCACCCTGGTATATTATTCCTGCTGACCACAAGTGGTTTACTCGTCTGGCGGTAGCAGACATTATTTGTAGCAAGCTCAAGGCTCTCGACTTGCACTATCCTGCCGTTAGTGAGGAGCATCGGCAGCAACTCCTAGAGGCGAAAGCCATGCTGGAGCAGGAGAAGTAATATTCAAAACCTTGCTGAACAGCACCCGAGTTCATTCCAGACGCCACTTCTTCAGACTCCCATGAGCAACACCTGAGGCAACCTAATGCAGACGAGAGACGTTTTGGTAGAAGATGACCGCACCGGGCTAAGCGTCGAGACCCTGAAGCGGGCAATGGCAGATAACCTGTTCTACATCCAGGGGAAGTTTCCCAAAATCGCCACCCTCAACGATTACTACATGGCGCTGGCTTATACGGTGCGAGATCGCATGCTGCAACGCTGGCTCAAAACGGCAGAACACTATACAAGCCAGGGTTCCCGTACGGTTGTCTATCTCTCTGCTGAGTTCCTGATGGGGCCCCATCTGGGCAATAACTTGATCAATCTGGGAATCTATGACCTAGCGCAGCAAGTGGTGGCAAGCTTTGGGCTCAACCTGGAAGAACTTTTGGAACAGGAAGAGGAGCCCGGTCTGGGGAACGGGGGACTGGGGCGGTTGGCCGCCTGTTACCTGGACTCCCTGGCTACCTTAGAAATTCCCACCTTGGGCTATGGCATTCGCTACGAGTTTGGCATCTTTGACCAGGAAATTCGGGATGGCTGGCAGGTCGAAATTACCGATAAATGGCTGCGCTATGGCAATCCGTGGGAAATTGTCCGTCCGGAATGGAGCGTCCAAGTCAAGTTCGGCGGGCATACCGAAGCGATCACCGATAGCGAGGGTCGCTACCAAGTGAACTGGATTCCCGAGCTAGTGGTCTCCGGCATCCCCTACGATACGCCGATCCTGGGGTATCGCACAGACACGGCCAACACCCTGCGGTTGTGGACCGCAGAGGCAACCGAATCCTTTGACTTTGAGAAATTTAATCGCGGGGACTACTACGGTGCCGTCAATGACAAGGTGATCTCCGAGAACATCTCCAAGGTGCTCTACCCCAATGATGATCCCCTCCAGGGCAAGAAGCTGCGACTGCAACAGCAATACTTCTTTGTCTCCTGCGCCCTCCAAGACATGATTCGGATTCTGATCCGGCAGGATTTACCCCTGGAAAAGCTCCATGAGAAGTTTGCGGTGCAGCTGAATGACACCCATCCTTCCATTGGGGTTGCCGAACTGATGCGACTGTTGGTGGATGAACATGCCATGGATTGGAATCAGGCGTGGTCGATTACTCAAAAAACCTTTGCCTACACCAACCACACCCTGCTCCCCGAAGCCCTGGAGCGCTGGTCTATCTCCCTATTCGGCAAATTATTACCCCGCCACCTGGAAATTATTTACGAAATTAACTGGCGGTTTATGGCTGAGGTGAGGGAGAAATTTCCTGGTGATCCGGAGCGACTGTCCCGACTGTCTCTGATTCAAGAAGGGGCTGAAAAGTCGGTACGGATGGCGAACTTAGCGTCGGTGGGCAGTCATGCCATCAATGGCGTCGCCGCCCTGCACACGAAGTTGTTACAGCAGGACGTGCTGCGTGACTTTTACGAGTTTTGCCCTGAGAAGTTTAGTAACAAAACCAATGGAGTCACCCCCCGGCGGTGGATGGTGCTGAGCAACCCTCGCTTGAGCCATCTGATTACCCAAAAAATTGGCGATAGTTGGATCAAGCACCTTGAAGATCTTCAGCAGTTGGAGGCATTTGTTGATGATCCAGAATTTTGTCGAGAGTGGCGGCAGATTAAGCAGGCGATCAAGCAGGATCTAGCCACCTATATTCAGGCAGAAACCGGGGTGCAGGTGGATTCTGCCTCTTTATTCGATATCCAGGTGAAGCGCATCCATGAGTACAAACGCCAGCACCTCAATGTTTTACACATTCTTACCCTCTACAATCGCCTGAAACAACATCCTGGTTTAGAGATCACACCGCGCACCTTTATCTTTGGTGGTAAGGCTGCACCAGGGTACTTCATGGCAAAGCTCATCATCAAGCTGATTAATGCGGTGGGTGAGGTTGTGAACCACGATCCAGTGGTGGGCGATCGCCTCAAGGTGGTATTTTTGCCCAACTACAGTGTGAAGTTTGGCCAGCGGGTCTATCCGGCAGCGGATCTCTCGGAACAAATTTCCACCGCTGGGAAGGAAGCCTCTGGAACAGGAAACATGAAATTCTCGATGAATGGGGCTTTGACCATTGGCACCCTGGATGGTGCCAATGTTGAAATTCGAGAGGAAGTCGGGGCTGAAAACTTCTTTTTGTTTGGTCTCACCGCCGAGGAGGTCTATGGATTTAAGACCCGAGGCTATAATCCTTGGGACTACTACCACAGCAATCCAGCGCTGAGAGCGGTAATAGATCGCATGGCCAGTGGCAATTTATCCCAGGGAGATACCCAGCTGTTTCAACCCATCATTGATGCCCTCCTGGGGCGGGATGACTACATGCTGTTAGCAGACTATCAAGCCTATGTGGACTGCCAGGATCGGGTGGGCAGTGCCTATGGTGACCCCGACCAATGGACACGGATGTCGATTCTCAATGTAGCCAGAATCGGCAAATTTTCCTCCGATCGCTCCATTCGCGACTATTGTCAGGATATCTGGCAGGTGAAGCCCGTCAAAATTTAAGCCATCCCTTCGGTGTCAGCAACCAGGGGTTGGGAACTGGAAGCAATGGCAGGTGTGCAGATCGAATGGATTGACCAAATTGTCAAGTCTGCTAGTTAACAAAGCCTTCCGGGAGGAACCTGCCAGAATACTTCCAGGAAATGCCGTCAGTACCCATCACCTGTCGGGAGAATGCCTATGAATCTCAAGCTCTACTTACTGCGCCATGGAGAAACAGAATATAGCCGCACGGGAGGTTACTGCGGAGCCCTCGATCCTCAACTCACCCCCGCAGGCCGTCAGATGGCTGCGGCCTTTGCCGCTGCTTACCAAAGCTTGCCCTGGGCTGCTGTCTATGTCAGCCCGATGCAGCGAACCATTGCCACTGCCAAGCCCCTGTGTGAGGCCGTGGGAATCGAGATGCAACTCCAGGATGGCCTCAAGGAAATTCACTATGGTCAGTGGGAAGGTCAAACCACGGACTTCGTCAAAGCTGAATATGCGGCAGACTATGTGCACTGGCTAACAGAACCGGCGTGGAACCCCCCCACGGACGGTGAAACCGCCGTGCAAATTGCCAGCCGAGTCATGCCTGTGATCACAGAAATTGAAAGCAAATATACCACTGGCAATGTTTTAGTGGTCTCCCACAAGGCGACGATCCGGGTGATTTTATGTAGTTTGCTGGGCATTGACCTCGGGCGGTACCGTGATCGCATCGATATGCCCGCTGCTTCAATCAGTGTCGTCAAGTTTGCCCTCCATGGCCCCTTGTTACAAGTTTTGGGCGATCGCTCCTACATGAGCGAGGAGCTGCGGAATTTGCCCGGTACCTAGTTCGTTAACCCAGCCACTTTTCAGGGGGATGCAATCCCCGTTACTTACCATCATGATCATGAACATTCCAACCACTGGAGCCCCCCAACCATGCTAGAACCGACAAAAGTTTTCGAAGTTTATGGGGATAAACTCGGTATCCACGCCTTTACGGCGGGGGAGATCATTTTTGACATTGGCCAACCGGGTGAACTTGTCTACGGCATTATTGAGGGGGAAGTGGAGCTGCAGCTCCATGGCAAAAGCGTCGAGATCATCGGTGCGGGGGATCTCTTCGGCGAGGGGGCACTGGTGCACCCAGAGGGACTGCGGGGATCAACTGCCTTGGCAAAAACCGATTGCAAGCTCACCACCATGAATCGTTCTCACTTCCTGTTTGCCGTCCAGGAAACCCCTATGTTTGCCCTTGAAGTCATCCGCAGTTACTCCGATCGCCTCCTGAAGTTAAAGCATCAACTTGCTGAGTCCAGCGTCTGACCCCTAGCTATACAGTCTGTATCTGATGATAAAAACTGTAAAGCTTCCTGACAAAATACTGAGGAGGGCAACCGCTCAGTGGTAGGATGCCGAAGAAACGTTGAGAGTGATATCTATGGCAGAAACCCTGACTGGACAACCTCCTTTGTTTGGTGGTAGCACAGGTGGCCTATTGACAAATGCAGATGTTGAAGAAAAGTACGCCATCACCTGGACTAGCCCCAAAGCACAAGTATTTGAAATGCCCACAGGTGGCGCTGCAACCATGCAGGAAGGCGAGAATCTTCTCCCCTTAGCTCGCAAGGAACAATGCCTCGCCCTGGGAACTCAACTCCGGAAATTTAAGATCACTGATTATAAAATTTATCGCATCTTCCCCGGTGGAGATGTGGAGTATCTCCATCCCAAGGATGGCGTCTTCCCTGAGAAAGTAAATGCGGGTCGTGAATTTGCTGGTAAGAAGGATCGCAATATTGGTCGGAATCCAGAACCTGTGACCCTGAAATTTAGTGGCAACACACCCTACAGCGCCTAGGGTTGATTCCTAAAAACTTGAAGCATTGCATTGATAAGGGCAGACACTCTGCCCTTTTTTCATGGATTGGATTGGTATCCGTCATGAACAGCAGCGATCCGTCGCAAGCGAGGGTGAAAGCATGGGGATTGGTTGGAGACAGTTCAAGGCATTGATGGGGGGGCTGTTCCTGGCAATCACAGCGCTCCTGCTGCTGGCGGGCTGCCAGCCCTTGTGGCTCGCAAAGCCGCTAGACACGGGTGTGCTGCACCTGACGCTCTGGCATGGGGTGAATCCACCCCCGAATCGGGATGTGTTGCAACGGTTGGTGGATCAGTTTAATCGAGAACACCCCACGATTCAGGTCGAGGCGTTGTATGTGGGACAGGCCGATCAGCAATTACCTAAAATTTTGGCGGCGGTCGTCGGCAATGCCGCCCCCGACCTCCTCTGGTTTGCCCCGATGTTGACGGGACAGTTGTGGGAACTTAATGCGATTGTGCCCCTGGATCAGCAGTTGGCAAACTCGCCGCTGCGATCGCAAATTGATCCAGCCCTGTTTGCCTCCATGGAGTTGAAGCAACAACTCTGGTCCGTCCCCTTTGGCACCAATAATGTCGGAGTGTTCTATCGCCCCAGCTTGTTCCAAGCCACAGGGGTGACCCAACTGCCCACCACCTGGGCCGAATTTCGCCAGGTAGCCCGTCAACTCACCCGTGATACCAATGGCGATGGTCGCGTCGATCAACATGGAATCCTCCTGCCCTTGGGCAAGGGAGAATGGACAGTGTTTACCTGGTTGCCCTTTCTCTGGAGTGCCCACGGAGAGTTGCTGGCGGGGGGGCTACCCCAATTAGTCAATCCAGGGGCGATCGCAGCTCTCGGGTTCTGGCAAGATCTGATCCAAGACGGTTCCGCTATCCTTTCCCAGCCGGAACGGGGCTACGAATTGGATAGCTTTTTAGCGGGTAAGGTGGCCATGCAACTCTCCGGCCCTTGGACCTTGGGGCAACTTCAGTCCACCGGGGTTGATTTTGGGGTGTTGCCAATTCCGTTTGACGTTGCCCCAGCAACCGCCGTAGGAGGTGAAAATTTGTTTATTCTCAAAACTACCCCTGTGCGGGAGCAAGCCGCCTGGCAGTTTGCCGAGTATGTCCTCAGTGAAGGGTTTCAAACCCAGTGGGCGATCCAAACTGGGTATTTGCCCGTGAATCTTAAGTCCCGCCAGAGTGCTGACTATCAAGCATTTGTGACTCAGCAACCCGCCGTTAGGGTATTTTTAAACCAGGCAACCCATGGGCGATCTCGACCGATTGCACCGGGGTACAACCGCATTTCCGAAAACCTGGGACGGGCGATTGAAGCCACCCTCCTGAACCAAACCACACCCGAAGCTGCATTAGAATCAGCACAGCAACGACTGGACTTAATTTTCAGTTCACCCAGCTTCTAGATAGTGCGATCTCAGGGCAATGAACGCTGGGAAAAAACGAAATCACAAAACATTACTCGTTGGATCCAGTCCCCCAGAGTTGGCGGTGTATGATTAGACTAATCCTGGATAGATAGGCTAGAGTAAATGGCAGAAATCTGTTGAGGTTTTCTCGACTGTTAACTCGCTGATGGAATGCGATTCTCCAGGCTGTCTGGAGATTGTGCCCCCGAACTGGCGTCATCATGCAAGGGCTTGTTACCTTATGTGCCTAGTCAGTTGTTAATTCGCCACCTCATCGCCAGCGCTCTGATCCACTGTGATTGCAGAACCCATTGCCCCTGAATTCCAACTTTTTATTCGCCATTTGTTAAATTTCTAGATGTCTGTGATTGAAAGAAAACCAAACCGCGATCTACCTGCTATCAACGGTAATATTCGTTTCCCTAAAGTTCGAGTCATTGATACCGAAGGTGGACAGTTAGGAATCATGCCTCCCCGTGAAGCCCAGCGACTCGCGGAGGAAAAGGAGCTGGATTTGGTGCTGATCAGCGACAAGGCTGATCCGCCGGTTTGTCGGATCACTGATTATGGCAAGTACAAATTTGAGCAAGAAAAGAAAGCACGGGAAGCCAAGAAGAAGCAGCATACCGCTGATGTCAAAGAAGTGAAGATGCGTTACAAGATTGAGGAACATGACTACAATGTTCGCATTAACCAGGCAGAGCGATTTTTAAAAGCTGGGGATAAGGTCAAGG
The DNA here is from genome assembly GCF_000775285.1 of Neosynechococcus sphagnicola sy1. Lineage (NCBI taxonomy): Bacteria > Bacillati > Cyanobacteriota > Cyanophyceae > Neosynechococcales > Neosynechococcaceae > Neosynechococcus > Neosynechococcus sphagnicola. The sequence goes on from NZ_JJML01000001.1 coordinate 85,356, forward strand.
CAACTATCACGTTTCGAGGCCGGGAAGTTCAGCACAGTGACTTAGCCGAGGAGCTGCTGAAACGCATGGCCACGGATCTCAAAGATCTGGCAGATGTACAACAGGCTCCCAAGAAAGAAGGACGCAATATGATGATGATGCTTACCCCGAAGAAGTAGCAGCAATCAACATTTGAATTTGACGCAGCCCCAGTTGCTGGATGTTCTCTAAAACAATTGCCGCCCCTGCTGCTTGCAAAATAGCCCCATAGTCAGCACGGGTTACTGCGCTTTCCTGAACGTGGGGTGGTAAGATCCCTACGCCGATCCAACAACGTTCTGGATGGAGTTCCCGTGCTTGATTAATGGTGTACAGATCCGCAACGGTATCTCCAGCGAACAAGACCGGGAGTAAGGGTTCGACCCCAGCGCGTTGCTCCAGCTGATGCACTGTCGTCAACAAGCCTGTCGGATCAGGCTTACCTGGAGCATCCTCCATGGCAATCAGCACTGGCTGCACAAGGCCCAAGCGTTTTTCTAAAACATAGGTGGCAGACCCACGGGTGGCACCACTGAAAAAGCCCCAAGGAATGCTAGCTGCCCTCAAGCTTTCCAGATAGGAAGGCTCCAGCAACAGCGGCTCCTGGGTAATATAGCCAGTCCAGTTTTGGGGATCTGGGCCTCGATACCGGGACTGGAAGAACGCCACCATCTGCTCGTAATTGAGATTGAGTTGGTTTCGCAGGTGTCCCTGCTGCTCAAAGTAGCGGGCTGTCAGTTCTAGGGAAGCCTGCCAGTCGTTGTTCCACACTCCCTCTGTCTTCAGGGCATCAATTTCAGCAGCGGAGGGACGGTAGGCTCCTGCTGTAAAGTGTTCCACGGTATCGGCAAGGGCACGACGGTAGGAACCGCCGACATCTCGCACGACACCGTCAATGTCAAATACAACCAGGGCGCGAACGGCGGTGATTCGTGGCATTTCAGGAGTCATTGGGGATGAAAACACGTATCCAGGGCATCTGACGAAAGAATCACAGCTTACCGTATCGTCGGTTTTTTGTCGTCTACCAGCGCTGTAGCGTATCATGAGAGATTGTAGAGTTTTTGTGTCAGCCTGAGACAGCCCTGGAGGTGTGATTGTCAAAATTTATTCTTAAAGTTCTCTGGCTGGAAGAGAATGTTGCGATCGCGGTGGATCAAGTGGTCGGCAAAGGCACCAGTCCCCTGACCTCGTACTTTTTCTGGCCACGCAATGATGCCTGGGAACAACTCAAAAACGAGCTGGAGGCAAAGCATTGGATTGCAGAGGCTGATCGCATTGAATTGCTGAATAAGGGAACGGAAGTGATTAACTACTGGCAAGAAGAAGGTCGTAAGAAATCAATGGCAGAGGCCCAGTCGAAGTTCCCGGAAGTGACGTTCACGGGGAGCGCCTGATACTTAAAGCAATTGCTGGCCTAACGTCCTAGATTGTGCAAAGCCGTAATTGCGGCAGCACATTCCTGGGTCACCGATTCCAGCGCTGCTCGTTCCAGTGAAGGTGGCGGAGCAATGGGTTGACCAATGCGAACCGTCACCGGCACGGGTCGGGGGAATCGTTGACCCCGCCGCAGAATTTTCTGAGTTCCCCAAAGACTGACGGGTAGCAAGGGAGCCTGAGCCTTGGCAGCAATCCAAGCCGCTCCTGGCTTGGGGTCTATAATCTCACCATCGGCGGTGCGGGTGCCCGTCAAAAACACCCCAACGGCCCAGCCATTTTCCAGCATCGCCAAGGCTGCTCGAATCGCTCCGCGATCGCCCGTTCCCCGCTTCACCGGATAGGCACCATAAAGCTGAATTGCCTGACCCAAAATCGGCACCTGAAACAACTCTGCCTTGGCCATAAAAGCAACTGGCCGCCCCACACAATTGGAAACCATTGGGGGGTCAAAATCACTGGCATGATTACTCACCACAATCAGCGGCCCTTGCTGGGGAACCTGTTCCGCCCCATAGAGGCGTCCCCGAAAGTACAGATGCAGCATCGGACTCACCACTGACCACTTAAACAAGTGGTAGAGCATGAGGCTAATTCGAGGTTCCCGGCTCCTAGGCATGGGCGATCTCAGCCAGGTTAGGCGGAGACCAGGGCAGCTGCTCTGGATTCCAGATCAGCCATCCCTTGGATATTTTCCATCAACAACTGGGGGCAGGTGCGTTTGACCAAACCAGTCAATACCTTCCCAGGGCCAATTTCTACCACCCGTTCGATCCCTTCCACGGGCAGCCGCAGCGAGGTTTCATGCCAACGCACTGAGCCAGTCATCTGCTGCATCAAGCGTTCCTTCAAGGTCACAGCTTCTAGGGTGGGGACAGGCTCCACATTGGATAACACCGGCACCTGGGCATCGGTGAAGGGAGCTGCGGCTAACCGTTGGTGGAATTCTTGAGCCGCCCCTGCCATCAAGGGGGAGTGAAAAGCGCCACTGACGTTCAGGCGCACTGCCCGCTTCACCTTTACCTGGGACAGCACCCCTGCGACAGCCTCCTCGGTGCCAGAGATCACGACTTGGCTTTCATGGTTGTCATTGGCTAAGACCACGTCGGGGGTCTGGCGAATTTGCGCCTCAAGTTGTCCCCGATCGAAACCAATGAGAGCACACATAATGCCCCCAGAGGCACTATCCATGAGTTCAGCCCGACGTTTGACCAGTCGTAGACCCACCTCAAACTCAAAAACGTGAGCGGCATACAGGGCCACGTATTCCCCTAGGCTATGGCCCGCTAGGAGATCCGGTTGTTCCCCCTGCTGTTGCAGAAGATCGACCAGAATGCTGGAAACGACATACAAACAGGGTTGGGTATAAAGGGTGCGCGACAGCAGCGCATCTTCGCCCCGGCAGAGATCCGGCACTGCCCATCCCAGAATTGCTTCAGCTTGTTGGAACTTCTCTCGAGCGGTGGGCAGATCTAGGAGATCCATTCCCATGCCGACAGACTGAGATCCCTGACCCGGAAACACCCATGCTGTTTTAGCCATTGTTTGAATACACTCCTCAAAATTACGATCTGAAATCAATGCGAATGATAGAACCGGTCTGTTTGATCTCATTTAATCTGGTTTTGACCCCAGAATCACCGATGTCTTGTCCAGAAAACTCAACGCCCCCATTGAAAAATTGCGGCTCCCCAGGTAAGCCCAGCCCCAAATCCAGCCACCGCAATGGTATCGCCACAGCCCACTTGACCCTGGCGAACCTTTGCATCCAGGGCGAGGGGAATGGAAGCGGCGGAGGTATTGCCGTAGTGGGCTAGATTACTAATTACCTTCTCTGGAGGTATCTGGAGTCGTTGGGCAACGGCATCAAGAATCCGCTGGTTGGCTTGATGGAGCACGAACCAGTCGATCTGCTCAACCCTTAACCCCGCCCGAAACAAGGCTTTCTCGATCACTTCGGGGACGCGCTTGACCGCAAACCGATAGACCTCTTGGCCATTCATGGTAATCGGATGAAACCTGCCGTGGGCGACGCTGATCTCAGGCGTTAAATCCTGAGGCTGAGCCTGGTAGGCCAGGTTTAAGTAGTGATTCTGGGTGCCGTCACTGCGTAATTCAAACCCCAGTAAGCGATCGCGATCATTCGCTTGCAGGACAACGGCTCCGGCCCCATCCCCGAATAAAATACAGGTGCGGCGGTCGGACCAGTCTACCCAGCGGGAGAGCATATCGGCCCCAATCAGTAAGATATTGCGATAAACCCCGGTGCGGATAAACTGAGCCGCTGTCACCAAGCCAAAGACGAATCCAGAGCAGGCGGCTGTCATATCAAAGGCCACCGCATTACTCGCCCCCAAGGCTGCCTGAATTTGGCAAGCACTGCCAAATAAATCATCCGGGGTTGAGGTGGCAAGGACGATTAAATCTAACTCCGATGGTTGTAGCCCTGCCATGGTTAAAGCAGCCTGGGCTGCTTGGGTGCTGATATCGGTTAAGGAGGTATGGGCATCGGCGAGGTGGCGATCGCAGATGCCTGTCCGAGAGCGAATCCACTCATCGGAGGTGTCAACAAACTGGCTCATCTGGTCGTTACTCAGGGAAGGTGCAGGGGCGGCTGCCCCTATTCCCGTAACGGCCAGACCCAAAAACGGCGATGGAGTCAAGACAGAGGGGGGGACTGCATCGCTGCTCACTCCTCACCCCTTGCATCGCTGCTGACCGTCCCTTGGGGAGTGTGGGGGTCGGAGGCCTGAATTCGCTCCAAGACCCGGTTATCAACGGCCTCTTTGGCGAGTCGGATGGCGTTGAAGATTGAGGGTGCCTGGGAACTCCCATGGCTGATAATGCAAATCCCTGCGACGCCGAGCAATAGCCCCCCGCCATGCTCGGCGTGGTCAATTCGTTGCTTGATGCGCCGGAGGTTGGGTTTGAGTAAGGTGGTTCCAAGTTTACCGTGGAGCCCCTGGGGCAATTCCTCCCGGAGGATTTGTAAGACGACACTGCCCACGGCTTCAGCAAACTTCAGCAGCACATTGCCAACAAAGCCATCGCAGACAATGACATCGAACTGACCTGAGAGCACATCTCGCCCCTCGGCATTGCCAATAAAGGGAATCACCGGGTTGTCCTGGAGCAGCTGATGGGTGCGGATCGCTAGGTCGTTGCCTTTACAGGCTTCTTCCCCAATATTTAGTAACCCCACCTTCGGGTCAGCGACACCCAGGACATATTGGGAATAGACACTGCCCATGAGGGCAAACTGCTCTAAAAATTTGGGGCGGCAATCCACATTGGCCCCCACATCCAGAATCATCACGGCCTTGCCTGCAATCAAAGTTGGCAAGACAACGGCGATCGCAGGTCGGTCAATGCCAGACAACCGTCCCAAGCGTAACAGCGCCGCAGCCATAGCTGCCCCCGAATGACCCGCAGAGACAACAGCGTCGGCCTGTTGCTGCCTCACCAAATTCATGGCCACATTAATAGAGGCTTGGGGCTTTCGCTTCAAGCCAGTCAACGGCTCCTCGTGCATTTCAATGGTTCCTTCTGCAGGAACAATGCGCAGGGCAGCAACGTTGGCCTGGGGTGGTAAACTGGCCTGGATCTGCTGGGGATCGCCCACCAGTAGGATATCCACATCCAGTTCTTCCCGTGCCCGTAGCGCTCCCGCCACTACTTCAGCCGGGGCATGATCCCCGCCCATTGCATCGATCGCAATCCGCGCCCTGGTTGATTTCATTGAGTAATCTTAATAGAAACCTAAGAAATTTTACCAGATGCGCCTCACCGGAATCAGCTTCTCCCCAATCTCGGCGATCGCAGTTGCCCCCCAGACAGGGGTTATTCGTTCTTTTCCCCTGGCTCAATAATTCGCTGGAACATATAGCCAGTCCCCCGCGCCGTCAAAATCAACTCCGGATTGCTGGGATCGTCTTCTAACTTGGCCCGCAAGCGAGAGATGTGAACGTCAACTACCCGAGTATCCACATGGCGCTCAGGGGTGTAGCCCCAAACCTCTTGGAGGATTTCAGCGCGGGAATAGGGCTCTCCCGAACGACTCACCAGCAATTCCAGCAAACTAAACTCCATGCCAGTCAGGCGGATGCGCTCATCCCCCTTATAGACTTGGCGTTTATTGGTATCAATGCGGAGGCTGCTAACATGGATCACCCCAGAGCTTGGAATTCCCGTACTCCCCGTCTTTTCTACACGCCGGAGTACCGAGCGAATCCGGGCTTCCAGTTCCTTGGGGGAAAAGGGCTTGACAACATAGTCATCGGCTCCTAACTCAAGACCGGTGATGCGATCGGCAACATCTCCCAGGGCCGTCAGCATGATGATAGGGACATCCGATTCTTTGCGTAATTCTTGACAGACTCCGTACCCATCCAGCTTCGGCATCATCACATCCAGCACCACTAAATTCGGTGAGGTTTTGCGAAAAGTTTCTAAGGCTTCTTCACCATCTGCTGCGGTCACCACATCGTAGCCAATCATCGACAGACGAGTTTCTAGAATCCGACGAATGCTTGCTTCATCATCGACGACTAGAATTTTCTCCTTGTGATTTTCCAATGGACTCAACACTCCTTCCTGGGAATTCGAGATAGTTATTTTTGTTCTGGGAGACCAAGATACTCGTTAAACCTGCTCAATCTTGCAGAGATTAAGGCTTTTATGATCAGGTAAATTGCGGCATATTCTTTACAGTTTATAATCTCATTGACACCCAGCTTAAAGTTTTTAATTCTTAAGATCTCTGTAATCATTGAACCCCGTCAGGATGCCCAAGGCACGAACCCGCTTTATTTGCGATGACTGTGGGGCTGAAACGCCCCAGTATTTTGGCAAGTGCCCCGCCTGCGGTGCCTGGGGAACCCTACAGGAGCAGGTGATATCGACGCTGCCAACCACGACCCAGCGATCGCCCTTGACGACCCGGCGATCGCCCAGCGTAGATCCCCTCCCCCGCTTGGCTCTGACGCTCTCTGAGATTGTTGATCATCCCCAAGCCCGACTGTCTTCAGGCTATACCGAATTGGATCGGGTGCTCGGGGGGGGGATTGTCCCCGGTTCGCTGGTGTTAGTAGGAGGTGACCCTGGGATTGGGAAATCCACCCTGCTCTTACAGGTGTCTCAACAGCTGTCCCAGCGCCATCGCGTCCTCTATGTCTGTGCCGAAGAGTCGGGGCAACAGGTGAAGCTGCGAGCCCAACGGCTACAAATTGAGTCACGGGGGGATGATTCAAGTCTAGCCGTGGCAGCCGCTAACCTCTACCTGTTACCGGAGATCGACTTAGAGGCGATTCTTCAAGAGCTGGAGTCGCTGCGCCCCCAGGTGGGGGTGATCGACAGTATTCAGTCCCTGTACTGGAGTGCCCTCAGCTCGGCTCCTGGTTCCGTGGCCCAAGTGCGGGAATGTACCGCCGCGCTGATGCGATTTGCCAAGCAGCACCATGTTCCCCTGTTGATTGTGGGACATGTAACCAAGGATGGAGCGATCGCGGGGCCGAAGGTACTGGAGCACCTGGTGGATACGGTGCTCTATTTTGAAGGTGATCGCTTTGCCAGCCATCGGCTACTGCGATCGGTGAAGAATCGCTTTGGGGCCACCCACGAAATCGGCGTCTTTGAAATGGTGGATCAGGGCTTACGAGAAGTCCTCAACCCATCGGAATTATTCTTGGGCAGTCGGGATGAAGTCACATCTGGCACCGCCACCATTGTTGCCTGTGAGGGCACCCGTCCGATTGTGGTGGAATTGCAAGCCTTAGTCAGCCCCACCAGCTATGGTTCCCCCCGGCGATCGGCAACGGGGATTGAATACAATCGCCTGCTACAAATTCTCGCCGTGCTCGAGAAACGCTTGGGCATTCCGCTGTCGAAACTGGATGCTTATGTTTCTTCCGCAGGGGGGTTTGAGTGTGGAAGAACCCGCCGCAGATTTAGGAGTGGCGATCGCGGTGGTTGCTAGCTTTCGCGATCGTGTGGTAAATCCGCGCACGGTGGTGATCGGAGAAGTTGGACTCGGGGGACAGATTCGCCCGGTGTCACAAATGGAGCTCCGGCTAAAGGAAGCAGCCAAACTGGGATTCCAACGGGCGATCGTTCCCAAGGGCACGAGCTATGCAACGGCAGAGCTAGAGTTGCTCCCCGTGGGGCGCGTCGTGGATGCGATCGCCCAGGCTCTAAATCCCTAGGGTCAGGATTCTTTAGAACTTCTTCATCCCCCGAGCAGCAGGGTCAAAGGTACCATCCAGAATCGTTGTGCTGTCATAAAAGCTCATCTGAAGATCTGCACGCGTGACATCCACACCCAACAGATTTGCACCTCGGAGATTCGCCTTGGTCAGTTGGGCTTCCGTGAGGTTGGCCCGCCGAAGATTGGCTTTCACCAGTAAGGTCTGCACTAGGATCGCCTTAGTCAGGTTGGCCCGCTGGAGGTTGGCCCGTTGGAGATTCGCCGCCTTTAAGTCGGCTCCACTCAAATCGGCCTTACTGAGATTGGCCGCGTCTAGATCAACCCCCTGGAGATCCATCCCCTTCAGATCGGCTCCACTGAGATCACAGCCCCGACATTGCCGTTGGGTTCTCAGTCGTTGGATGTCATTGGCATTGAAGGCATCTGCTACCGTCCCCCAGAGAGAGACGGATAACCACAGGGATAGGAGCATCAGCATCCGGTTCATAGCAGCAGGTCCTAGAGACTTGCCGCAAGTTCGCGGGCGGCGACGGCTTCATCGGGATGAATACCGAGACGGGTGAGATTGATGCGTCCTTTGCTGTCAACTTCACGCACTTTGACGATCACCTCATCGTCCACCGCCACTTCATCCTCAACTTTTGCCCACCCGGTAGTCCGCCAACTGGGAAACTGTGAATCATCCCTTCCTTGCCCGGTAGGAATTCCACAAAGGCTCCAATCTGGATAATCCGGGTAATCCGACCAACATAGACATCTCCGGCATTCAGCTTCCGGGTCATCCCTTGAATAATACTGCGTGCCCGCTTGGCCTTCTCGCCATCTACGGCTGAGATGGTGACGATGCCCGTATCTTCAATGTCAATCTTCGCCCCTGTTTCTTCGGTAATCCCCTTGATAGTCTTGCCACCGGGGCCAATAATCATGCCAATTTGATCCGGGTCAATCTTAATCGTTAGCAGGCGGGGGGTCATAGGGAGACATCTCTGGGCGCGGTTGGTCGATGGCGCTGAGCATCTTCTCCAGAATATGCATCCGTCCGGGTTTGGCCTGGTGAATCGCTTGGGCAATCACGGACAACGGCAAGCCCGTGAGCTTCATATCCAGTTGCAGGGCTGTGATGCCCGTATCGGTGCCAGCAACCTTAAAGTCCATGTCACCCAGGAAATCTTCAATACCCTGAATGTCAGTAAGAATACGGACTTCATCGCCTTCCTTAATCAACCCCATGGCGGCTCCACTGACGGGCTTTGTAATTGGAACCCCTGCATCCATGAGAGCCAGGGTCGATCCGCAGACCGAACCCATGGAGGTGGAGCCATTGGAAGAGAGCACCTCAGATACCACCCGAATCACGTAGGGAAAATCTGTCTGGGAGGGCAAGACCGGGATCAAGGCCCGCTCGGCTAGGGCTCCATGGCCGATTTCCCGCCGCCCCGGCGATCTCATGGGGCGGGTTTCCCCCACGGAGTAAGGGGGAAAATTATAGTGGTGAATATAGCGTTTTTGCTCATCTGGATGCAGGTCATCCAGTTCTTGGGCATCCCCCGGTGAACCCAGGGTGACCGCCGATAGCACCTGGGTCAATCCTCGATTGAACAACCCACTGCCATGAACCCGTTTGGGTAAAATCTCCCAACCTGCGCTGAGATCGGCCGTACCTGATCCAGGGTGCGCCCATCTACCCGCCGTCCTTCATCTAGGATCTGGCGACGCATCAAGTTTTTGGTCAGATCCTTGAATTGATTCCCCAAGACCTTGGCGTTGGTGGTGGTTGCTAGGCGCACTGGATCGGTTTCCGGCAACTGGGCGATCGCTTGGGCAATTTCATCTTTAATTGCATCCAGTGCCGCATCCCGGACAGTTTTATCGGGTTCAAATTGTTTCAGCACCGCTTGAATTGGCTCCGTCGCCCGCTGCTGCAGGAAGGTTCCCAGAGGAGCATCGGCAACGGGTGGTGCCTCAAGGACAATTTCAATTCCCAGTTCCGCGATCAGATCTCGCTGCACTTGGATCAGATCCCGTACCACTTCGTAGCCAAAGTCAATCGCTTCAATGATGTCGGCTTCGGGTAACTGATTGGCACCCGCTTCCACCATGATCACGCCCTCCGGTGAACCCGCAATCACCAGATCCAGATCACCTGCCTCAATTTCGGCAAAGGTGGGGTTAATGATAAATTCATCTCCCACCAGCCCAACACGCACAGCTGCCATGGGGCCGTAGAAAGGAATTTTTGCCAGCAACACGGCCAGGGAGGCTCCCGTAACCGCTAGGATATCGGGGGGTACCTGTTCATCCATGGAGACGGTGGTAGCCACCACCTGAAGATCGTCTCGCAACCAGCTGGGGAAAAGGGGACGCAGGGGACGGTCAATCAGCCGCCCTGTCAGGATGGCTTTTTCAGGGGGCCGTCCTTCTCGCCGCAGAAACCCTCCGGGGAAGCGCCCCGCCGCATACATACGTTCTTCATAGTCAACGGTCAACGGTAAAAAACTCAATGCCTTCTCGGCCAGGGGCTCGTGTTGCGGCCACTAAAACAGCTGTATCCCCAGATTGAATGAGCACCGAACCACCAGCCTGGGGAGCTAGTAGACCAATTCTGAGTCGAATATCCCTTCCATCAATGGATATTGACTTGTCAATTTCTGCCATGCAGGGTAGCATCCTTTTTCGGTTGTTCTCTTTTTTCTGTGTTCGATCGTAGCACTGATACACTAGTCCTGTGCTGGCTGAGTACCCCTGCCCTGGGATTGCTACCAGGGTTGTTGTTGCCCCATGACTGCTTTCCCAGACAGCCGCTGATTCAGCCCAGCAAGGGGTACAATAAACAGAGTTAGACCCTATAGAGATATCTCTCAGGTCATGCCCTGCTTCTGGATCAGTCGAGGGGGGCTAATTTTGGAGCTACCTGATCCAGTCTTATGAGTCCCATGGGTAGGGGAAGGCGGGTAAGTCAATATTTTCAGTTAAATCTGGATATCACTCCCAGTTTTCAATGTCTTCAAGCCAGTGATTCTGGCCGCAAGTTCATCCCCCAAGCGATGGTATGGCAGTTGGACGCTGAGTTCTCTGTCGGCATCAAATTAGCCTCATAAGTGATTGGATCTGAATTCAGTGCGAGATCGCCGCTACAGTCCCAGATTGCCCATTATTGACGTATTTGCCTTGCCAGGATGCTTGCAACATCGGCGGTCGCAACCGACATCGCTCTTGCGATCGCTGGTGAGGCAGCGGTGGCTGAGGACACATCCATTGACAGCGGGTGGCGTTAACGACAGCAGTCTGCTTTTCCCCCATCCTCTGAACCTGCATCTAAGGCTGCGGTGTGGCATTCCGGCGTAGAAAGGCTCAGGGGCTATGGCGATAGCCATGACAGGCTTATGGGCTGGGTTGCCAGATCCCCCCACCGTTCATCCCAGTTCCATGAGGAACTTAGGGTGACTTTGACTACGTTTTAATTTCGTGTGAGATGTTTGCATGGCAGTTGTACATGGCAATTGGGTGGCACAGGGCTATCTATTCCTCTGGGGGGAAACCTGGCGCAGAGTCATGCCCACCCCGATCCCCGATACGGTGCAGCCCCATCCCTTTGCGATGACGGTTCTAGAGTTAACCGACTGGTTGCAATTGCACCAACAACCCCAATCTTCCCTACCCCCCTGGCCACCAAATTGTGGCTTTACCAACGGAAATGCCCCAGATCAAGACTCGAGTTCGCTCGGATCTGCTCGCCGTCCCGATTCATTCGGCGATCGCGACTGCCGAATGGCCTGAGGATACCTATCTCCACCTTTGGCAAGTCTTCGGACTGTGTCTAGAGCCATTGACTGCCCTGCAATTTCTCCATGGCCTGCCCCTCGGAGCTGTGACCCCAGACGCAACAGGTTGGGGCACGGATCTGCGATTCTGGTCCCACGTGGCTCGGTGGGGGCTGGACTTGCTGGCACGGGCAAAGGTGTTGCCACTTCTGGAACCAGGGGACAACAACCACACCGCAGTAGCCCGTTGGCAACCCCTGCTCGATAGTGCGGTGGATCAAGCCCGCCTCCATAGTTTTGCACGGCTGATGCCCGTCAGTTGCCGTACCTATCAATCTGCCATGGAGACGGGGGGAGGGTTCCTTGGCAATTGAACTCATCTGTGATCCCCATACCCTGCTCCTTGCCTTTCTCCGATCGGTGATCGAAACCCAGGTGCGAGCGGTGGTTGCCGATCTGCCGACCCCGAGTTTACCCACAAAAGCAGGAGGCCGCAGTCTAGCGCAACAATGGCTGCTGGCGTTGGGAACCCCCACGGGGGAACTGCGCCTAGAAACCCAGACCCTCTGCCCCTTGCAAACCGTCCTCACCACCTGGATTGCGCCCCTCCAGACCAACCAGCACCACCAATTTCGCGCCTGCTTTGTCCTGCATCCGCCCCCCACAGACGTGGGGGGGGAGCCCATCCGATGACTGGACCCTGGAGTACTCTTTGCAAGCAGCAGATGATCCAGAGATGCTGGTGCGTGCCACCACGATCTGGAATCACCCGGTGGAGCAGCTCACCTACCAGGGGCGACGGATTGAGCATCCCCAAGAAACACTCCTCATGGGTCTGGGGTTAGCTTCCCGACTGTTTCCGCCCATTGAACCAAGTTTAAAAACCCAGCGACCCCAAGGGTGCCGGCTCAATCCCTCCCAGGTCTATGAGTTTATCAAGGCGGTTGTCTGGCGGTTACAGGATAGTGGCTTTGGGGTGATTCTGCCGCCTAGTTTAGTCAATCAGGAGCGGGGTGCAAACCGCTTAGGGCTGAAGATCAAGGCTGAGTCCTTCAGTCCCCAGGCCACCCAACGCTTAGGACTCCAGAGCCTCTTGAATTTCCAGTGGGAGTTATGCCTCGCCGGACACAGTCTTTCCAAGGCCGAGTTTGATCAGCTGGTGGCCTTGAAAACGCCCTTGGTGGAGATTCGCGGTGAATGGGTGGAACTACGACCCCAGGATATCCGAGCGGCCCAGGCTTTTTTTTGACAGTCGTCAGCATCAGAGATCGCTGTCCTTGGAAGAGGTGCTGCGAATCAGTACGGGGGATACCCAGGTGATTGAAAAGTTGCCCGTGGTCAGTTTCGCCGCCTCCGGGGTCGTCCAGGAGCTGCTCACGACCTTAACGGATAACCAAGCGATCGCAGAGATGCCCCCCCCGCAGCACTTCCGGGGTGAGCTCCGCCCCTACCAGGCCAAGGGGGTGGGTTGGTTAGCCTTTTTGGAACGCTGGGGTCTGGGAGCCTGTCTCGCCGATGACATGGGGTTGGGCAAAACCATTGAAACCATTGCCTTTCTGTTGTATCTCCAGGAACAACACCCCCAGGAACAACCCACCCTACTGATCTGTCCCACCTCCGTGTTGGGGAACTGGGAGCGCGAAGTCCGTAAGTTTGCCCCCACCCTGAAAACCCTGGTACACCACGGCGACAAGCGGGCGAAGAGCAAAACCTTTACCAAGGCGGTGCAGAACCGAGATTTGGTGATTACCAGCTATGCCTTAGTGCCCCGTGACCTCAAAGAGCTGCAAAGTGTCACCTGGCAAGGGCTGATTTTGGACGAAGCCCAAAACATTAAGAACCCCGAGGCCAAGCAGGCACAGGCCGTGCGCCAACTCTCCTGCGGCTTTCGAGTGGCCCTCACCGGCACTCCCGTGGAAAATCGCCTCTCGGAGTTGTGGTCGATTTTAGATTTTCTCAATCCTGGGTATTTGGGGCCTCGTAATTTCTTTCAACGCCGCTTTGCCACTCCCATTGAGCGTTACGGGGACACCGCATCCTTACAAACCCTGCGATCGCTGGTTCAACCCTTTATTTTGCGCCGCCTCAAAACCGATCGGGAGATTATTCAAGACCTGCCGGACAAGCAGGAAATGGCGGTTTTCTGTGGCCTTTCCACTGAACAAGCCCAACTCTACCAGCAAATGGTTGAGCAGTCTTTGCGCCAGATTGACTCCGCCGAGGGCATTCAGCGACGCGGGCTAATCCTGGGACTGCTGGTGAAGCTGAAGCAAATCTGCAATCACCCCGCTCAATTTTTGCAGGAAAAAACCGTAGGGGCTCCCCTCCGTTCTGGCAAGCTCCAACGTCTGGCAGAAATGCTGGAAGAGGTCTTGGCCGAGGGCGATCGCGCCTTGATTTTCACCCAATTTGCCGAATGGGGAAAGCTGCTGAAAGTCTACCTGGCGGAGCATTTCGATCGGGACACCCTCTTCCTCTACGGTGGCAGCTCCAAAAAACAGCGAGAAGAGATGGTCGATCGCTTCCAGCACGACCCCCAAGGGCCTAGACTCTTTATCCTGTCCTTGAAAGCTGGGGGGGTGGGACTCAACCTCACCCGCGCCAACCATGTGTTTCACTTTGACCGCTGGTGGAATCCGGCAGTGGAGAACCAGGCCACTGACCGTGTCTTCCGGATTGGTCAAACCCGAAATGTACAGGTACATAAGTTTGTGTGTACCGGCACCCTGGAGGAACGGATTCATGATCTGATTGAAAGCAAGAAGGCATTGGCAGCACAAGTCATTGGCACCGGAGAAGACTGGCTCACCGAATTAAACACTGACCAACTGCGTCAGCTCTTATTGCTCGATCGCAGTGCCGTGATTGATGAGGAGAAAGGATGAACCATTACGACCAATCGACAAACCCTGAATGGTGGGTACAGGCATGGCTGGATCTGCTGGCTCGGTATCGCTTTAAGAAGCGCCTTGAACGTGCCCGTGACTACGCCAGACAGGGGAATGTTCTGGGCATTGAGTTCCAGGGAGCCAAGGTGCTGGCTACGGTCAGGGGGCGGGAACACCCTGAATACCAGGTGTCCCTATGGCTGGATACCTTTACCAATGAGCAATGGAACTATGTGATTGAGACCATGGGGCAGGAGGCGATTTTTTCGGCCAAGCTCCTAGCAGGGGAGATGCCCCAGAACATTGAAGCCGTTTTTGCAGCCAATGGGCTGAGTCTATTTCCCTTTTCCCTGACCGAAATTCACAGTAAGTGCTCCTGTCCCGATCAGGCCAACCCCTGCAAGCACATTGGCGCGGTTTACTATCTGTTGGGCGATCGCTTCAGTGAAGATCCCTTTGTGCTGTTCCAATTGCGGGGACGTACCAAGGACCAGATTATTGAAGCCCTGCGGCAGCTACGCAGTCTTGCCAACCCCGAATCCCCCGCGATCGCAGCCTCCCCGACGCCAGCGGTTGCCCCCCCTTGGCATCTGGCAGACTTTTGGCGCTATGACCAGCAGCTGGAATCATCTCTGGTGGTCATAGCGCCGCCACCCACCCCTGAAACAGTGCTTGATGTCCTGGGAAGCATCCCCCTGAAGCCAGAGATCACCGGGAACGCAGTTCCCATCCCCATCGCTACTCAGACGGTGATGGAACAGCTGCGCAAGATTTATCAAGCCGTCAGCCAACGGGCGGTACAATTGGCGATGACAAAGGAGAGTTAGAGAGTGCCTCCTTCCTCATTGGCCAAATTCCAGTCGCGCTTGCTCCACCAACGCCGCTGTCACAATGCCATCCGACTCCCGTGCCAGTTGCTCGATCCGTAACCGCGCCTGAGTCCGCACAAAAAAAGGAATATTTTTCATCTTGGCTTGGGCGGCGGCTGTCCACCTTAATTCATCCTCCATTTTCATCCTCCCGAATGCTGAATTGCCAGTGCAGGGCAGTCTCCCTTCCAGGATTTGATCGCCACCCCCCCGTTTCTCTGATTGGGGTGTGATAGCGTAGTGCCTGTAATATTTCCAGATTAAGGGAAAAGCTGCGGCTTATGATGCAGCCAGACCTCCGACAACAGGCGAAACAGGGCGATGCTGCCGCGATCGCCCAATTGATGAACCGGGTGCTGCAACCCCAGGGGGTCAAGGCTCACGTTCGTTACCAAGGCGAGGAACTGCAAGTGATTCTGGAGGCAGATCAGGTACCTGACCAACGCTCCGGGGTGGCCTTTGTCCACCGGGGGCTGACACACCTCCAAATTCCCACCCTGAAGATTGCCGAGATCCAGGGGCGACAGATCCAGGGTAAGGCACCCCCATGGGCAGAGCGGATTGCCCTCCTGCCCCCTTCCTCAATGCCGTCAGAGCCGCAGTGGTTAACCCAAGGGCGATCGCACCTGCAACGCTGGGGACTTGCCGTCTCCACCGACACTCGACCTGACCCCACCAAACTGGTATTCATGCTGGTGCTGGCGATCTATGGTTTCATGGGAGCCTGGAACCCGAGCTATGATGGCCCGTTTCAGTTTCTCCATGGGGTGAATTTATTCATTCATGAAGGGGGACACGTCCTGTTTATCCTGGGCGGTGAATTTCTCTATTTTCTGGGTGGCTCCCTGACGCAGATTCTCCTGCCACTGATGTTTACAGGTTACTTTTTGATCCACCGTCAGCATTTTGCGTCCGCTGTCGCCCTCTTTTGGACGGCTCAGAACTTTATGGATGTCTCGGTTTACATCAAAGATGCACGGCTCCAGGCACTGCCCCTGCTGGGTGGCGAAAATGTCACCCATGACTGGAACTATCTCCTGGGGCAACTCCACCTCCTAGAACAGGATCTACTGCTTGGAAGTCTTTGTTTTGCCATCGGTGTGCTGCTGTATCTGCTCTCAGTGATTGCAGGGTTCTACTACGCCCGCAGCAGTCAATAGGTCAGAGGGAGCGGCGACCATTGACACCGCAAACACGTCGGCAAAGGCTGTGATCACCGCTGGCATTACCTCAGCCACCGTGATCCCTGGGAGGAACTGCGCTAAGCTGCCGACGGGCTGATTCACCAAGCCACAGGGCACAATCCACTGAAACCCGCTCATGTCAGGACAGACATTGAGAGCAAAGCCATGCATCGTGATCCAACGGCTGACCTTAATGCCAATGGCCGCAACTTTGTAACCTTCGAACCAAACCCCCGTCAACCCTGGAATGCGATTCCCCTTGAGCCCAAACTGGGACAGAACTTTGATCACGACTGCCTCTAACTGCCGCAGGTACCAGTGCAGATCTTGCTGGTAACGGTTGAGGTTGAGGATCGGATAGCCTACGAGCTGTCCAGGGGTGTGATAGGTAACTTCTACCCCCCCGCTCTACCCGCACCACTGTCTCCGATGACTGGGTTGGATCAAATTTCAAGAAATCGAGACTCGCTCCCTGTCCTAGGGTATACACTGACGGATGCTCTAGCAGTAGCAGCACATCCGCCAGTTCCGGATGCTGTCGCCGTTGAGCCACGAGATACTGCTGCCAGCTCCAAGCGATCGGGTAGGGAATCAGACCGGGGGTACTGAGGTAACAACGATGCCACGGGGGTTCAGAGGAGTCAAAAAAAGTAGACACTACCGCAAATACAAGCGAGATTTAGCCCAACTTTGTCAGTAATTCCAGACCTATAATCAAGAATTATCAACGGATGCAAATGATTTTAAAGGGGTCTGTCGTGCAAAACACAAAGTGCTAGGGTGAAGGTATCACTCAGTGTTTGAGGGGAGGCAACTAAATGAAGCTGGTTATCCAAGGCAAAAACATTGAAATCACCGATGCCATCCGTGAGTATGTCCATCAGAAAATTGAGAAAGCCGTCAACCACTTCCAAAACCTGACGACGGAGGTCGATGTGCATCTGTCCGTCGCTCGCAATCCTCGCATTAACCCCAAGCAAACAGCTGAGGTTACCATTTACGCAAATGGTAGCGTCATCCGTGCCGAGGAGAGCAGCGAGAACCTTTATGCCAGCATTGATCTGGTCGCCGACAAGATTTCCCGGCAACTTCGCAAGTACAAGGAGAAACGCAACGGCAAGAAACTTGCTGCTAAGACAGGCGAGGTGGTGGAGCAACGGACGGTCGATGCGACTCTGATCGGCGATCGCACCCCCGAGTTACCCTCAGAGGTGGTTCGGACTAAATATTTCGCGATGCCTCCCATGAGCTTGGAAGAAGCCCTCGAACAGTTGGAGCTGGTTGACCATGACTTCTACATGTTCCGTAATATGGAGACGGGGGAAATTAATGTCATCTATGAACGCAATCATGGCGGCTACGGTGTCATCCAACCCCGCAACGGAGTCCATGGTAAAAATGGCAAAACGCCCTTGACGGCAGTATCGGATGCCCCTAAAGCTGCCAAAGCTTAGATGCTAAAAGCTGCTTCAACCCCAGGGTGAACTCAGTGTCATACAGCTGCTTCACCCCCCAACCTCACCCTACCGCTCAAGATTCTTCCAGATGGATCTGGCAGATAAAAAGTATTCGAGTCATTTTTTTGTAAAATGCTGGATGAGGTCTTGGTCGAACCATTCCAGAAATCAAAACGCTTTTATTCAACCTGGGAGCGGTTCAGCAAGTCTCCCTGGCGATCGCATTCCCCTGCCCTGAAGTTGGATCAGCTTGTCTGAGGTAAATCTTCTCCAGCATCAGGAGGTTGAAGATATCTGGCTCTCTGGAGGTAGATAACGGGTTGTGCTGGCAGGGAATTTATATTCATATTTTGAGGTTAATCATGAGGTATCGCGCTTTCATCACTGCATTTTTGGCATTTTGCTTAGGGTTTTGTACCTTGTTCGCAGGTACTGCTGATGCGAAGAATGTTCCCCTAACTTACGACCAGATTAGAGGCACAGGTCTGGCTAACAACTGCCCCCAGTTGGAGGCCACCCTGCGGACTGCCATCCCCATTGATAAGGGTCAATCCTATGTCCTGAACAGCTTGTGCCTGCAGCCATCAGAAATTTTGGTCAAAGAAGAATCGGTGAATAAACGCCAACAGGCTGAGTTTGTCCCGACGAGGCTGATGACCCGGTTGACCTCCACCATTGAATCAGTTCAAGGGTCTTTGACCCCTAACGCCGATGGTAGCCTCACCTTCACAGAAGAAGATGGCTTTGATTTTCAAGCAATTACAGTGCAACTGCCCGGTGGGGAACGGGTTCCCTTCCTCTTCACCATTAAGGGTCTGGTGGCAACCACCCAGCCCGGTTTAGATACCATCAGCACCGCCACTGATTTCGAAGGCGAATTCCGCGTCCCCTCCTATCGCACCTCCAACTTCCTCGATCCAAAAGGTCGGGGTCTTTCGGCTGGCTACGAATCCGCCGTGGCGCTACCCGGAACAGATGATGCAGAGCTCACCCGTGAGAATATCAAGCAGTTTGATATTGGTAAGGGCAAAATCTCCCTGCAAATTGCCAAGGTCAATAGTGCAACCGGAGAAATTGCCGGTATCTTTGAAAGCACCCAGCCCTCTGAGACAGACATGGGTTCTAAGAAGCCCCTGGATGTGAAAATTCGCGGGACATTTTATGCCCGAATTGAACCTGCGGTCGGCTAATTTTTAGATCCACTTGCAAAGCTTTGACGACCACTGTTACCGAACTGCTTCTGGGGTGACAGTTGGGTTTGAAGTCTGCTAAGTCATGGGACTTGATGTTAGAAAAGAGTTAGAAAAGGGGTACTTAACCCCTTTTTTTGTTTGGAACCCCCTCATCCCCACTATCCCTATGAATTTCAGTGCTGTTTTACCCACGTTTCTGATTACCCTACGGGAGGGGGTGGAAGCGGCTCTGGTGGTGGGCATTGTCCTCGCCTATCTGCAAAAAGCCAATCAACGTCGCTTGTACCCTTGGGTCTATGGCGGCATCGGCATCGGGATCCTGGGCAGTGTGTTGGTGGGAGTGTTGTTTCTGGGGCTGATGCAGCGATTGGGAAATGGCAATCAGCCCGATGCCCTTGTACTCCAACTACTGCTCAAAACCCTATTCGAGGGGGTGGCGATCGCCCTCCTGAGTTGGATGTTGATCTGGATGACACAACAGGCGCGGCAAATGCAAGCGGAGGTGGAGGCCGTTGTTGACTCAGCCCTGCAGCAGCACCAGCAGGCGGGCTGGGGAATTTTGGGTCTTGTCGGCACCGCCGTTCTCCGGGAAGGGTTTGAGACAGTTGTGTTTATCGCCGCTCAATTCCAGGAAGGTATCCTTCCGATTCTTGGAGCCTTGGGTGGTTTAGCGGTGGCGGTGGGCATCGGTATCCTCCTGTTTCAACTCGGTGTCAAAATTAATCTCCGCTTGTTTTTTCAGGTCATGGGCGTTTTTCTGCTGCTGATTATTGGGGGGTTGGTAATTTCCATGCTCCGCCATCTCGATCAGACCCTGCTCCAGGCTTCTCAACTACTCCAGGGGTCTGATGCCTGGTGTCTCTGGGGCGATCGCCCCAGAGACAATGCTGCCTGCATTCTCGGCCCCCAGGTTTGGGATACTTCGGCTGTACTCCCAGACCGCCAATTTCCCGGCATCATTCTCCATACCCTGGTGGGATATACACAGCACCTGTACCTGTTGCAAGCACTGGCCTATGGACTGTTTTGGTTAACCGTGGGGGGGCTTATTTTCAAAGTCTCTCCGGGCGAAAGCTGGGGTTGTTCTCTGCAAGATCTCCCCAGGTCAAGGCTTCCCCAGGCTCAGCCGCCAAGTGATCTGCTGAGATTTCTCCCAGCAGCGATCGATAGGCCATGTTATGCTTTGAGTGGCTCGGATCTATGCGATTACAACGCCTAAACTTTGTCAGGACCGGAAGGTAGCAGCAATACAGGATGCTTGCAATAGGCGTGGACTCCGGGTCACCTTTGTTTTAAAGGCTCAACATGGCTAATCCCTCATCCTCGGCAATCGCCCTCCTGTCATCGGTGTAACGATCGGTGTCATGGGACGTTACAAGTGGTAGATTAGCTGCATCAGTTCTGAGCAAACCCTGAATTGTTGCCCCTTGACACGGTAAAACATACCAGGTTGGAAGCTTCAGGGCACTACTTAGGGAGCGATGGGAGCGTGACTGAAATTACCACTCCAAACTTTCCAGATCAGCTGGCAGAAATTGCCTACCTCCAGGAGGAGTTGCAAATCCGAGATCAGCTGGTGCAGCAGTTATCTCAAGAACTGTTCCGCATGGTGAAGGGAAATTCCCAGTTTATGACCGGTTCCTGCCGCTCTGGAGAAGCTGATCATGATGGCCCAGCTATCCAGGAGCAGGTCACAGCCCCCAACAACGGCGAGATTTACCAGCTACGGCAGTCGGTTCAGGAACTCACAGAGCGATGCCAAATGCTAGAGCAGGTGATTCAGGAATTCCCCCAAATCTACCGCCGCAAATTCACGGAGCGGATGCAAGTGGTCAAGGAAAGAATTTCCCTGCTCCAGCGAGAAAATCGGCGACTGCATTCGGAGTTACAGAGTGTCAGTTACCGTCTGGCCGTTAGAAGTCGCCGCTCTACGGAAGTAGATTTACCTCGGTTTCCTCGACTCAGTTCTGCGGGTCTTGGTTCGTGATGGCAATTGACATCCCCTTCCTGAAGCCGTCAAGATCAGATTCAGTATTAATTTTTATAAGGTTTGCATGTCTTTGGAATTTTTCTCCCTGGAGACAATCCAGGAACTTGCCCATCAATATGGCTACTGGGCTGTTTTCCTAGGCATCCTACTTGAGAATGCAGGCATTCCCCTCCCTGGCGAGACCATAACCCTCGTGGGGGGGTTTTTAGCGGGCAGCGGAGAGTTGAATTATCCCTGGGTGCTAGTGGTTGCGATCGCAGGAGCGGTGCTGGGAGATAACTGTGGGTACTGGATTGGACGCTATGCGGGCTGGCCGTTTCTCCTGCGCCTCGGTGGCTTCTTTCGGATTTCAGAATCTCAGCTAGACCAAGCAAAAACTCAATTCAGTCAAAATGCTGCCAAGGCTGTCTTTCTCGGGCGGTTTGTTGCCCTATTGCGCATTTTCGCGGGTCCTTTGGCTGGAATTGCCCGAATGCCCTATTTCCAATTTCTGCTGTGCAACACGGCTGGGGCAGCCATCTGGGCGACGGTCATGGTGACCCTGGCTTTTTTGGTCGGGCATTTGATACCCCTAGATGAATTAGTTGCCTGGGTGGCTAAATTTGCCGCCCTGGCATTGCTGCTTGTTGTTGCCTGGATCTTAGTTCCTATCTGGATGGAGTCGCGACGTCACAAGCCCGATAATCTCTAATGGTCTACCAAGAATTTTTTGATGGATTATCAACCCATGAAAAAATAACCATCTGTAAACTTCTTTCACCATCCACTCAAAGTTGACAGATTGCTAGATACGACAGAACTTATCGGGGTTGATCAACAGACTAATCTCAGCACTCAGCAGGCCAGTCTGATCCAAACTTGGGGATTTCCAGCGCCAGACCTCCCTGGCAAAACAAAAAAACGTAGCTACTGATACAGAATCACAGTCTTCAGAATTGATGCAATCATTCTGAAGCGTGATTAATTTTCTCTATCTAAACAAAAAGGCTCATCAAAGTTAATCAGCCTAAACAGTTGCGACGATGACTGGCTTGCGGGTGATGAGTTGAGCTTAAAAGCCAGGGTTCTTTTTTGGACTTTGTGGCCAGACTGAGTTGAACCGGATTACTCCATCACACAGCCGTTGGATGTACTTAACTGAATCAGGGATCATTTGTTAGCGATGTTGAATCAAACACTCAGAAAAAATTCACCCAAGCGCCGAAGTCGGCAGACGTCCTTACGTTGGGATAGTCAGTGGCTGTCGCCCCGTTGGTATGCCGAGCGCTTAACTCCGAGCTGGCAAGCTTGCATTCCCCTCGGTTTACTGATCCTGTTGGGATGGGGCTATGCGGCGGTGGCTCAAGCACCGGTTGAGACTGTACAGCTAACCATTGAATCGGTGAATGAGACGGCCAACGGGCTAAAAGTGGGCCTTGACACCATGTGGGTAATGATCACTGCCATGCTGGTGTTCTTTATGAATGCTGGCTTCTGCATGTTAGAAACGGGTTTCTGTCGCCAGAAAAATGCCGTTAACGTCCTGGCCAAAAACCTGATTGTGTTCGCGCTCTCGACGATTGCCTTCTGGGTAATTGGTTGGGGACTGATGTTCGGGGATGGCACACCCTGGATTGGCACCCAGGGTTTATTCTTCCTATCAGGAGCTGACAACAGTCCTGCTACGGGGGATGCCTACCAAGGTGTCTACAGTGCCATTAGCTGGACGGGTGTGCCGCTGAATGCCAAATTCTTCTTCCAATTGGTGTTTGCTGGCACCGCTGCCACCATCGTTTCTGGAGCAGTTGCGGAACGGATTAAGTTCGTTGACTTTTTGATCTTCAGCTTGCTGTTAGTGGGTATTGCCTACCCCATCACTGGCCACTGGATTTGGGGGGGAGGTTGGCTCGCCAAGTTGGGCATGTGGGATTTTGCTGGATCGACCGTGGTTCATGCCGTTGGCGGTTGGTCTGCCTTGATGGGGGCTGCATTCCTTGGCCCCCGGATTGGCAAGTACAGCTCAAACGGCAGCCCCAATGCCATGCCCGGTCACAACATGAGCATTGCCACCCTGGGTTGCATCATTCTCTGGCTCGGCTGGTTCGGATTTAACCCCGGCTCAACGATGGGGGTTGGGGATGGTTCCTTAATTGCCCATATTGCCCTGACAACCAATACGGCGGCAGCGTTTGGTGGAGTTGCGGCAACGATTACTGCCTGGTTGGTGTTAGGAAAACCTGATCTGTCGATGATTATTAATGGGATTCTAGCCGGACTGGTGGCCATTACCGCTCCCTGTGCCTTTGTCAGTCTTGGGTCTGCCGCCGTTATTGGTGCCATTGGAGGGGTTCTGGTCGTGTTTGCAGTTGGCTTTTTTGATAGCATCAAGCTCGATGATCCAGTGGGAGCTACCTCTGTTCACTTAGTCAATGGTGTGTGGGGTACCCTTGCGGTTGGCTTGTTTGCGGTTGGCCCTGGAACCCCTCTCTATGGGGAAGGTTTAGGCCCGGCGGCGGGTCTGTTCTTTGGAGGTGGTTTCACTCAACTTTGGTATCAGTTTATTGGTTCTCTGGCAGTAGGCGGCATCACCGTACTGCTGTCCACTATTTTCTGGGTGGTGCTGAAGGCTTTCCTAGGGATTCGGGTCGAACCTCAAGAAGAGCTGGAGGGACTAGACATTGGGGAACATGGTATGGAAGCCTATAGTGGATTCCTCAAAGAGTCGGGAGTTGGACCCGCAGGTATCAGCTAGAAAGTTCTCTGATGTAGCTTTCAGGGAAGTTTGATTGGTTAATCAAGGGTTGCTTTACCCAATAGGCAACCCTATTTTGATCAACTTTCTCGGGTTGTGTCTGGTGTTGAATTTAGAAACTTCATCATCAAGACAAATATTTTTAGTGCTTTCTGATACAGAAGCCAAGTGTGAAGAATTGGTCAAATCTAATGCACAAGATATCTGTAGAACTAATTCTATAGAACTCATTGAGCACTGAAGGGCAATAAGCACGTGTTAAAAAAGTTCTAGTGATTGGGGCGATCGCACTTTGTATGTGCATCAGCTTCCCCATGGGTTTGGCACTCGCAGCCGACGCACCCGTTGATCCAGTGCAGGCCGCAGCCGATGCAGCAGCAGCAGCTCAGTCAACTGGAGACACCGCCTTCATGTTGATCTGCGCTGCATTGGTGTTAATTATGACGCCGGGTTTGGCTTTCTTCTATGGTGGATTTGTGCGATCGCGCAATGTCCTCAACACCTTGATGATGAGCTTTATCCTCATGGGAATTGTGGGGACAATTTGGATCTTGTGGGGGTACAGTCTAGCCTTTGCCCCTGGCAGCTCTTTTATTGGTGGGTTAGAGTGGCTGTTTCTCAATGGCGTGGGGTTAGAAACCACGGACTACCTCAAAGGCACGGAACCAGCGGCAGTGGTCTCCTACGCTGCCACGATTCCCCATCAGACGTTCATGATTTACCAGGCAATGTTTGCCATCATCACCCCCGCTCTGATCTCTGGGGCAATTGTCGAGCGGGTTAGCTTCAAAGCTTACTTCTGGTTCGTCCTCATTTGGTCAACCGTCATCTATAGCATCATTGCTCATATGGTATGGGCTAAGGGTGGCTTCCTAGGTTTGTACGGGGGTCATGGGTGCCCTAGATTTTGCTGGTGGTACCGTCGTCCACATTAGTTCTGGGGTGTCGGCCCTCGTGGCAGCTTGGGTGCTTGGCCCTCGCAAAACCTATCCGGGGAATACGGCTCCCCCCCGATAATGTTCCCTTTATTTTGTTGGGGGCTGGGCTCTTGTGGTTTGGCTGGTTTGGCTTTAATGCGGGCAGTGCCTTGGCCTCTGGTTCCTTGGCAACGGTCGCCTTTGTCTCGACCAATACCGCTACTGCTGCCGCTGCCCTGATGTGGATCATTCTGGAGTGGGTGCTTCGGGGTAAACCATCAGCGGTGGGCATTGCCACTGGAGCTGTTGCTGGGTTGGTGGGGGTAACTCCTGCCTGTGGTTTTGTCACCCCCATTGGTGCTCTGTTGATTGGTGCTATCACCTCCACGGCCTGCTTCTTTGCCGTGAGTTTGAAGGCAAAGCTGCAATTTGACGACTCCTTAGATACCTTCCCAGTGCATGGAGTTGGCGGTACGGTTGGGGCGATCTTGACCGGTGTGTTTGCCACCAAGGCAGTCAACGCGGCCGGCGGAGATGGGTTGCTGTCCGGCAATCCGGGTCAAGTTGTGACCCAGATTATTGCCGTCTTGATCACCTACGTCCTAGCAGGTGTGGGCACCTTTATCATTCTCAAGCTTTTAGATGTCACCATTGGTCTCCGAGTCAAACCGGAGGCGGAACAACTAGGCCTCGATTT
Source organism: Neosynechococcus sphagnicola sy1 (assembly GCF_000775285.1). NCBI lineage: Bacteria > Bacillati > Cyanobacteriota > Cyanophyceae > Neosynechococcales > Neosynechococcaceae > Neosynechococcus > Neosynechococcus sphagnicola. Next base: position 110,700 of record NZ_JJML01000001.1, read on the forward strand.
TGCTGAGCATGGGGAAGAAGCTTATGCTCAAGACATAGACATGGCTTAACCCCTGCCCCAAGGAGTTGAATTTGTCTCCATTGAAATCCTCTGAGGCCAGTTGTCTCAGAGGATTTTTTGATCTCGGTCGCGGAACATCTATGGCAGGGATGCAAATCCCGGCAGCTCCCAAACGGGCGAGACGTTTTATGATTGAGTAGACTTAGCCCACATAACCCTGCGAAAAACGCTGGGTTGCGACCCACTCAGGAACAATCAGCGGATGGATACCAAAGCTTTTAAACGATCCCTACACCATTCTGAGAACTACCACCGCAAGGGGTTTGGGCGGGAAGCAGAGGTCACAAACCTTTTGCAGTCAGAATACCAAAGTAGTCTGATTCAACACATTCGCACCCACCACTATCGCCTGCAACGGGGAGAGGTGACCATTCGACTGGCAGAGTCCTTTGGCTTCTGTTGGGGAGTAGAACGGGCGATCGCCATGGCCTATGAAACCCGCCAGCAGTTTCCAGGACAGCGGATCTGGATTACCAACGAAATTATCCATAATCCCTCCGTGAATCAAAACTTGCGAGAGATGCAGGTGGAATTTATTCCCGTCGAGGCTGGGCATAAGGACTTCTCCGTTGTCACGGGAGGCGATGTTGTGATTTTGCCAGCCTTTGGTGCCAGTGTTCCAGAAATGCAGCTCCTCCACGAGCGTGGTTGCACCATTGTCGATACCACCTGTCCCTGGGTTTCTAAGGTTTGGAATACGGTAGAGAAGCATAAAAAAGGCACCTATACCTCCATTATTCACGGCAAGTATAATCACGAAGAAACCATCGCCACCAGTTCCTTTGCGAGCACCTATTTAGTGATCCTAAACTTGCAAGAGGCTGAATACGTCTGCAATTACATCCTGCAGCGGAGTGAAGATCCAGAAGAGCGGCTCCGCCAACGCCAGACATTTCTGGACAAATTCCAGGGCGCCTGTTCCGAGGGGTTCGATCCGGATCAGCATCTAGAGCGGATTGGCATTGCCAACCAAACTACCATGCTCAAAGGTGAAACCGAACAAATTGGTAAATTGTTTGAGCATACGCTGATGCGGAAGTATGGTCCTACCAACCTCAACCAACACTTTCTGAGTTTCAATACCATTTGTGATGCTACCCAGGAACGTCAGGATGCGATGTTAATGCTGGTGGAAGAATCCTTAGACTTAATGGTGGTGGTGGGCGGCTTTAATTCTTCCAACACCACCCACCTGCAAGAAATTGCCATTGAGCGAGGCATTCCCTCCTATCACATTGATAGTTCAGAGCGGATTGGTCCAGGGAACCAGGTTGCCCACAAGCCCCTGAATCAATCCTTAGAAGTGATGGAAAACTGGTTGCCGGGTGGGGCAATTGTGGTCGGGGTGACGTCAGGAGCCTCTACGCCCGATAAGGTTGTCGAAGAGATTGTCGAGAAAATCTTTGAGATTAAGTCCAGCCCGGTATTTGCTTGAAGATCGCCACGCTTTACCTTTACAGAAATCAATAGAAAAATCCATCGATCTCCTTGGTTTTTGTAATGGAGATGATCTTCTGCTATGAAACTCTCAGGATATGATATGACCAGACTACTCAGTTTGCTGGTTTCTGATAATTTTCAGTAAAGGTCTAAATACTGTATCTATAGTTACTGACTTTTAGTTGTGAAAATGAACTGATTGTGGCCACCAAGCAATGCTTGGACTATATCCCTTGATAGTTCTTAAAACCTTGAAGCTCACTGAGTTCTGTGCCGCTTATTCCAGACTATTGACGCTCATGACTATCTACATTGGAAATCTGTCCTATCAGGCTACGGAAGACGATCTCAAAGCCGTCTTTGCCGAGTACGGTGCCATCAAGCGAGTTGTACTGCCAATTGATCGGGAAACCGGACGAATGCGGGGTTTTGCCTTTGTCGAAATGGTGGTAGACGCTGATGAAGACAAAGCGATTTCTGAGTTAGACGGAGCCGAGTGGATGGGACGGCAGTTGCGGGTGAACAAGGCAAAGCCCCGAGAAAGTAATCCCCGAGAGCAGCGTGGTGGCATGAGAGCCCAGTGATGGGGTTAGGGATAAAAGCAGAGATTGGGTAGCCCTAATTTTTCTTCCCAATTCATCAGAATATTTAAGCACTGAATGGCTTGACTTGCCTGACCTTTCATTAAGTTGTCAATGGCAGACAGGACGATCACCCGTCCTGTACGAGGATCAACTTCAACACTGATGTAGCATAGGTTGGTGCCAGCGGCCCATTTGGTTTGAGGATAGATACCCCCTGGGAGGATCTTTACCCAACCAGCTGTCCGATAGAAAGCACTATAAATAGTAAACAGATCTTCACGGGTCAGTCCTGGATCGCGCAGCGTGGCATACACGGTTGCCAAAATGCCCCGCACCATTGGAATTAAGTGTGGTGTGAACTGTACCAACACATCATGTCCCGCAAGATCACTACAAATCTGTTCGATTTCGGGGGTATGACGATGGCGGGCAACCCCATAGGCTCCCAGAGAATTATCAGCCTCTGCCAGGAGTAGCTGAGTTTTGGCCTGACGACCACCCCCCGAAGCACCGGATTTAGCGTCAATAATAATACTTTCAGACGCAATCAAGCCCTGCTTTAGCAGGGGGGCGATCGCCAACAGACTGGCCGTGGGGTAGCAACCCGGACACCCCACGAGTTGAGTGTCGGCAATGCGCTCCCGATAGAGTTCGGGTAACCCATAGACCGCAGATTCAGCCACCGCCTGATCTGCTCGCTCTCCACCGTACCAAGCGGTATAGGTTTCCAGGCTTGAGAAGCGATAGTCAGCAGATAAATCCAAAACCTTGCAGCCCTTAGCCAGAAGTTCAGGAGCCATCCGGTGAGCCAGCCCATTGGGTAAGGAGAGAAACACCACTTGACAGCGCTGGGCAATCTGATCGAGATCAATGGACTCAATCACCAAATTGAGGCGGTGACCCAAGTGGGGATAGAGATCTGAAAAAAGCTGTCCAGCACTGCTATCGCCCCCTAAATAGACCAATTCTGCTGCCGGGTGTTCTAACAAGAGTCGCACCAACTGCACTCCGCCATATCCCGATGCACCGACAATTCCCACTGGTACCCGTGCTGACTCACCCATGCTGACCAACCTTGTTTCCCTGAATTGCTAGAAAATATGCAGGCGATTTGCCGCCCATTCCATCCGAGATAGAACCATGCCGAAGCGTTTCGCTAACAGTCAATTCTGGCATTTGCTGCATTCTAGTACTAAAGTCTGCGGGATCAAGTTCCTAGAATCTGAATCTTGCGGCTTTTTTTTCCAAGGAAGATCTGTTCGGTGTCCCAGGGTGAACCAGGTGATGCTGGGATGAGAATCCAGGCAACGGGCTAGAATCAGATCAGCAAGGCATTAAAAACGTTTATGGTGTCGGTTTGCTAACCTGTGAAATTGTCTCCCTCCTTCCCCAACTCCCTGTTTAAGTTTGATGACATTGAGGATGCCCTAACTGCCATCAAAGCCGGTCATCCCATTGTGGTCGTAGACGATGAGAACCGGGAGAATGAGGGCGACCTGATCTGTGCAGCTCAGTTTGCCACCCCCGATCTGATTAACTTCATGGCGGTTCAGGCCCGTGGGTTGATTTGTTTGGCCTTGAGGGGCGATCGTTTGGATGAACTGGATTTGCCCTTAATGGTAAGCAACAACACCGACAGTAATCAAACCGCCTTTACCGTCAGTATTGATGCTGGGCCTGAATTGGGGGTAACCACTGGGATCTCAGCAGAAGACCGGGCGAGAACCATTCAAGTGGCGCTGCATCCCCGAACCCGACCCCTGGACTTACGCCGACCAGGGCATATTTTCCCGATTCGAGCTAGGGAAGGAGGGGTGCTGAAACGGGCTGGTCATACGGAGGCAGCGGTGGATCTCGCCCAGATGGCCGGACTCTACCCGGCTGGCGTTATCTGTGAGATTCAAAATCCCGATGGCTCCATGGCTCGCCTGCCTGAGCTAGTGGAGTATGCCTGCGATCGCAACTTAAAGATCATCAGTATTGCCGACCTGATCAGCTATCGTCTTCAACATGAACGATTTGTGCAGCGGGAAACCATTGCAGACTTGCCAACCGAGTTTGGGCACTTTCAGATTTATGCCTATCGCAACCTCCTGGATGCCTCTGAGCATGTGGCGATCGTCAAGGGAGCGCCAGCTCAGTTTCACGATCAACCCGTCATGGTGCGGATGCATTCCGAATGTTTGACGGGGGATGCCCTGGGTTCCCTTCGTTGCGACTGTCGGATGCAGCTGCAAGCGGCGCTGAAAATGATTGAGAATGCGGGGTGCGGGGTGGTTGTCTACCTGCGCCAGGAAGGTCGGGGGATTGGGTTGGTCAATAAGCTCAAAGCTTACTCCTTGCAGGATATGGGGTTGGATACTGTGGAAGCCAATGAACGGCTGGGATTTCCAGCGGATTTGCGGAACTATGGGGTGGGTGCCCAGATCCTCAGTGATTTGGGTGTGAAGCAAATTCGCCTGATCACCAATAATCCCCGCAAGATTGCCGGACTGAAAGGCTATGACTTAGAGGTTGTCGATCGCGTACCCCTGTTGATTGAGGCCACCACCTATAATTCTGAATACCTGGCCACCAAGGCCCAGAAGCTGGGACATTTGCTATTACAGACCTATCTGGTGACGGTGGCAATTCAGTGGCAAAATGAACCGCAATCGGTGCAAGACCGCTACGAAGTCTTAGAGAAGTTGCGCCATCTGGCCAGTATCCATGACCTCCGCTTACAAGAGGAGGCCCGCCCCGTGGCCATTGCCTTGTTCGGTAGTGCTTCCCTGACCTTTCATCTCGGCTTTGATCAGGCCCATCTGGCTGCCCCTCACTGGTATCAGCAACCAGGACATCCCTACGTCCAGGCGATCGCCAAAATTTTGGATCACCTCGTCACCTGGCCGCAACTGCAATGCCTGGAATTTTTAATTTCCCCTGGCTCTGACCCCCTCACGGGTTTACAGGTAAAGCTAGATCGCCAGGTTTTCTCCTTGGCAACGGATCGCCCCACCGGGGTGTGTGAGCAGTTACAAACTCAAATTATCTATAGTTTCCACCGTGCCCTGATCTCCTTTGCTCCCCCGTTGGCAACCTAACCCCCTTCCTTGCACCACCATCCATGAGTGACATTATTCCCAGTTCAATTTTTTAATTTGACCGATCACGAGATCTATGTGATTACGGCTGCTCACAATGGACACATGAGTGGACAGGTCGCCACTTGGGTAATGCTAACAACCCTGGTGACCGACCAGATGCGAGTCACTGCTTCCCTATCGCCCTTGAATGCCACTTGTGAACTGATTCACCAGAGCCGCTGTTTTGTCGTCAACCTACTAGCCGAGGGGCAACATCAGTGGTTACCGCACTTTGGACTCCAGTCCAGTCGCGAGATCAACAAATTTGCTGGGATCACCCCCCAGTTAACCGATACTGGAATTCCGATTCTGCCGGGAACCTGTGGCTGGGCACTGTGTCACATTGGACATCAGGTTGATCTGGGCGATCGCATCCTCTACATTGCCGATGTCATCGCCCAGGAATTATCTCCCGACCGCACTCCCCTGCGTAAAAATGCTGCCTTTGCTGCTCTGCCTGCCGATGTCATGCAGGCTCTGGCTACCAAACGGGTGGCGGATGCCCACCGGGATCGTCAGTTGATGAAACCCCTCAGCTAATCTCTCGTCTGCCCATCCCGGCGACCCAGCTCATAGATGCCACAGCTCATGCAAGCTAACAGTCCTAAACTCACCGCCCAACTGCTGCCGAGACTGAGAGCGACCCCATAGTGACACAGACTCCCTACCAGCAAAAAACGGCACGATACTGAGCACAGAGGCAGAGAATGCATTTTGAGACTCCCGCCCCCGCCGCGTTTTCTCAAATTCCTCGGCAGAGGTATAAAGGGAGCGCTCCGCAAAATTAAACCACCGATCTAACCGTTCGGTCACCCATTGACCAATGGGTGAGAACCCCACATATAAAGCCAGCGACCAGAGACTAGCTCCCGCGATCGCGGTTGTATTGATATCCAGGCTAAACGGAAAAATTTCAATCACCATGGGGAGAACGGGGGATAACAGGTCAGCAAGCTGGGTTCATATGAGGTTTAAAGCCTCCCTGGAGGGTGGAAAGCATTGATAAAATTAACAGTATCTTAACAAAAACCGCTGGGGTAATTAGGTCGGAATTGCAGAAGTGTGCGGCAACAAACTTGACAGATACCCAGTCTGCCGTAAGATACTCGAAGAGTGGCTTTCCAGCGACCTTCGACTGGATATCTTTCATTGATGGGAAGGATGTCTTAGACGGGTCGTTCAGGAAGTGGTGCCAGCTAGAGCACCTCAGCAAAGTTGGCTGGGATTCGCGGTAAGTCTCTGGTTCATTGATTGGGTGAGGAGTGAAAACCAATGCGCAGAGAGTCAGTGTCCCCACTGGTGGGTAATCGGTTTGCCTTTTCTAAGAAAGCACTATTAGTGGTTGGGATTAGTATTTTGGGGTTAATCGCGCCGGCAGCCTTAGAGGCACAAGTCGCAGCCCGAGAAGTCAATGCCAACCTAGGCACGACCTGGCAGTATGCCTCCTTCCCCGTTGAGAATTTCCAGGCTTATACATCACCCTATGGTTATCGGGGATCGGCGACTGGCGGTAGCGGTTCTGAATTTCATCGGGGTCTGGATATGGCAGCCCCTCGGGGTAGTTATGTGCGCAACTGGTGGACGGGCAAAGTGATCGAAGTCTCCGATGACTCTAACTGCGGTACTTCAGTTGTGGTGCAGTCGGGTGAATGGACACATATTTACTGCCACATGGAAGGTCACGTTGAAACTGCTAACGGGAATCGTTACATGATTGACCGTGAGGGCGGAATTATGGTCGCAGAAGGTCAGCAGGTGCCCGCTGGTGCGCGCATTGGTCGTGTGGGGATGAGTGGCCGAACTACGGGGCCTCACCTGCACTGGGGTCTGAAGTATGCAGGGCAATGGGTTGATCCGGCATTAGTCCTGCGCGCCATGTATGCCCAGCAGCCGAGTGTTTCCATTTCCAGTCGGTAGAGACCAGAGACCCTTGCTCCCACCAAACTCCAGAGCTTGCTTTTGAGAGCACACATGTATGGTATGAAACAAAGTTGACAGTACCCCAAGCAAATAAAGGTGTCTGAGGAAAAGCCACCATAAATTTTCCTGGCAACAACTCCCCATCACTGGTTATGCTTTTAAGACCATTTAGGTGGCGAAGCGATCGTAGTTGGATTCTCTATACCCGATGCTGACGGATTTGAAGAATAGGATGTTTAAGGACAGTCCAAGGCAGTGAACGACCTGTGAATCTTCAGTCTTGAGAACGTTGACATCTAGAAAAGCGATGAATTCAGAGGCTCGATCAATCCGATAGCTCGGGTTGCAACGGTGCACCCGACAGGACGTGAAGTCCCAAGCTTTAAGGGACGAAGGCCACGGTTGCTCCACCTTTGCGGCCACTCATCAATCATGCAGGCTATCCACTCTGATGAAATCGTTGCAAAATTGATCTTACTTCAACCGCATCAGCAGCGCTCAGGGCAGGGATTCCCAGGCTTGAGTGACGACACTGCTTAACCAGCGGCGCTGGGCTGCATCCAGAAGGCTATCATCCTTCAGCACTTCTGTGGTCAAATCTTCCAGAGACTGACCTTGGGAGCGAGCAATTTGGATCACGCCGACAATGGCCGCCGCAATCAGTTCTTCATCAACGGATTTCTGCCCCAAGGTAAGGATTTCTTGAGGGCTAGCTGGAATAGGATAATGCATAGCGGACAAACATAGAGTTCAAAAAGATTGAGCTGTTGAGAATGAAAATGAGAGTGATGTAAACTTTTCTTAAATATAGCCACTTTTGTTAATGTAGCTCACTTCACACCATTTGCGCCCTGTGTTTTTAAGTATTTTGCTGGAGCAACCATCACCCCGATGAGAGAAATTTATTACGCAGAAGTCCCGACTCCAGATACCCACCGGGTAAAAGTTTGGTTACAGCAGGAATTTGATCCGGGTTGGGGGCACAAGACAGTCACGCCAACGGGAATTCGGCTAGGACTCACTGGAGAATCTACACCTTCTACAACGGACAATCCTAGAATTTCAGAAACGGCGGCTTCCTTGCCAGCGGCATTGGTGCTGTTTATCTGGTCGGTGCAGCGTACCACCTACCTCAAGGTGTTCCGCTGGACCAAGAGGCCGTTTCCGGAGGAGTCCTTAATAATAGGACGGTTAACCACCCAGATCCAGGCTCACTTCCCCCAGCAATATCCTGCACCACCGGAGGTTGATCTATCGCAACAATCGATCTTTGAGGCACTGGCTCCTCACTATCCCCAAACAGTGCGCTACTTCCAGAAAATGCCTAACGGCGAGTATGACTTGAACCGAGTCTATTGGTGGGAGCAACGCTGGCGAGAAGGGGTACGCCATCCTCAACAACCTAAGCAGGTCGTGTTTTCTGCTGGAGAGTCCACCACGAGTTTGCAGGCTCCAGATTACGACTTAATTTATATTGGTGGCGCCCTCGGGGTGCTCCATGCGGCAGTCATGGCACGTTTAGGATACCGGGTACTCTTGGTGGAACGCCTTCCCTTTGGTCGCATGAACCGGGAGTGGAATATTTCTCGCCAAGAATTTCAAAATCTGATTGATCTGGGCTTGTTGACCCCAGCAGAATTTGAGGGGGTGATTGCCCACGAGTACCTGGATGGGTTTCACAAGTTTTTTGATGCCAATAATCCACCCCAGGCGAAGGCTCCCGTCCTTCATACGCCCACGGTTTTGAACATTGCCTTAAATGCGGAAAAACTCCTGCGCCTCTGTGGTGAAAAATTACGGGAGGCGGGGGGACAAATCTGGGATCAAACCGAGTTTACCCGCGTGGAAATTGGCAGCGATCGGGCCACGGTTTTTGCCCAATTTCTTCCGAGCCAAGCACCACGACAGGCGACGGCAAGGCTTGTGGTGGATGCCATGGGAACTGCCTCGGCGATCGCCTGGCAACTGAACGGTGGTCGTACCTTCGATAGTGTTTGCCCCACCGTAGGAGCCGTGATTGCTGACGGATTTGAGCCAGGGGTCTGGGATCGACGCTACGGCGATGTTCTCAACAGCCATGGGGATATTTCCCGAGGTCGTCAGTTGATTTGGGAATTATTTCCGGGGGAAGACACTGAACTGACGATTTACCTGTTCCATTACCATCAGGTGCATCCCGAGAATCCGGGTTCCCTCCTGGAAATGTATGAGGACTTTTTCACGATTTTGCCGGAGTATCGCCGCTGCAATGCCGAAGATTTGGTCTGGAAGAAACCCACCTTTGGATACATTCCTGGACATTTCAGTCATAACAGTCGCGATCGCCAGGTTGCATTCGATCGCTTAATTGCCATTGGAGATGCGGCATCCCTCCAGTCCCCCCTCGTGTTTACTGGTTTTGGGTCATTGGTGCGAAATCTGGGGCGATTAACCCATCTCCTTGACACAGCGTTACGCCATGACTTGCTGGATAAATCTCATCTCAATCAGATACGTGCCTACCAGAGTAATGTGGCAGTCACCTGGCTGTTCTCGAAAGGCATGATGGTACCCACCGGGCAGTTTATTCCCCCCCAACGGATCAATGCCATGCTCAATACCTTTTTTGGCATTTTGGCATCGGAATCTCCAACGGTTGCTGAATCTTTTATTAAAGACCGTACTGATTGGCTGACCTTTAACCGGATGGCCTTGAAAGCTGCCTGGCACAACCCGGCTCTGCTGTGGTGGATCTGGCAATTGGCAGGGCCATCTGATCTGTGGCGATGGCTGGGAAGCTACCTGAACTTCACTCTCTTAGCGTTTCTGGGGGGGGTCTGTAGTCAGTGGCTACCTCGCTGGATAGGACAGATACAGCCTTGGGTAGAGCCGCGCTACCCAGGGCTGTGGTTTTGGCTCCTGAGTCAGAGCTATGCCCTCACTTACGGAACAGGGATTCCATGTCCCTATATGTCATCCTTGAAACCCCTACTAGAAAAGGATTCTGAGCTTCATGCAGAAAACCTGACGATCATCTGAAACCACCTCAATGCTAGGCAGTTAGCGTTCTGGCAAGGCCATCTGTTCGCCTAAAGCAGTCGCTAGAATCGTTTTAAGCAATGCATCCCTGTCGTGAACATGGCACGGTCAAGGGTAAAGCAAAGTCCCGATCACAAAACTAGGGTAGCTCTTAATGTAGAACAACTTATCCTGGGGATGGCTATACAAGGTTAAGAGTCAAAAATACAAGTTTTGGAGCTGCACAGCGACTCAGTGATCAGGGGAAGCGAATCTTGAAACCCAGAAGTGTCAAGATTTTTAGGAAATGGGCACAGTAGGACTCGAACCTACGACCGAGTGATTAAGAGTCACCTGCTCTACCAACTGAGCTATATGCCCACAAGACACAGTTTTTAATTATCGCACATTGGTTGCCTAATTTGGTTTTCACGGACAAACTTCAGCAATTCTCATTTTGAAGTTTTTGTACTACTGTCAACAGCTTGAACACAAGTTTGGCTCAAATTCTTGAATGGTAGAATTAGTGTCTCAGCGAGTTAGTTGGGACAAATGAGGACGTTTGTACTTAAAAGTTTTCCATAATGAGAATTGCTGCCGTAGTGCCTGCAAATCTCTACCACTAGCGATCGCCCTTTGATGATGTCAACCCGTAGAGTCTATAAATTGCTACCACAATCTCTAAGCACAGCCTCGTCCGTTGTCTGCAAATCGCAGGGAGCATAACGGCTCAAGTCAGCGAAGGAAGAAATGTTTCTGTCATTGGCGCAATTAGTTTGAACGGATTGCTGATGCAGTGGAGTAGCCTGGGTGCGGTCGATGGACTCACCTTTGAAGCCTTTATTGCTCAAAAGTTAGCTCCTAAACTCTGGAAGGGCGCGGTTGTGATTGTGGACAACTGCTCAATATGATTACAGCTCAGCGTTGTATCTATCGTAAAGAGCCATCACTTCCTGCTTGATTCTGTGGCGTAAGTTTTCTGGTGTCATCACTTCACAATCTTTCCCATAGCGTAAGACTTCACGGGTAAACCAGAAGGTATTTGAAACTTGTCGGACAATTCGCCGTACCTGGGGAGGATCGATTAACCATTCATTGACCTGATCCAGGGTCGATTTGCTTTGGTAAGCAAAGGCCAGCCCTCCCAACAAATGGAGTTCCACCAAAATTCTGTCTAGACCAGAACGCCACTGAGCAGAGATGGGGACAATAGCAGCATCTGAAATGCGATCGATCCGGAGACACCAGTTATGCATAAGCTCTGGTAAGTCCTGGTTGCCTATCGTTTCATCGCACCAGCAGTCAAGGTACTGTCGGTCTTCGTGAGTAACAATTTCGGCATAGCGAATGGTGAAATTCCAGATTCGCTCTGCCGCATCCTGGTAGGACAACTGAAACGGTTGCTGCCGCAGGATATATCGTTCAACCTCAACCCGCCAAGGCAAAGCAGGTCTGGCAATGAACTGTTCTAGCTCGTTGCGGAGGGGAAGGGTGAGTTCACTGCGTTCCAGCAATAGTTGAGTGATCGCTACCGCTACTTCAATTTGCCCCGCATCCACCAACGCAGTCCGGGCACGATTGAGTGCCGTAATCCGTTCCTTGCTCCAATCATGGTTGGTCGCAATTACTAACTGGCGACGAGCGATCGCCTCGATGAGTTTGGAAATATTGGGGCGATCGCCCCAGGTGAGTCCAAATTCCAGGGCGAGGGCTTCAAGATGAGCTTTGTCTTGCTCTTTAACGGAGAGGGTAATCGAAAATCCCTTGCGACTCATAAAAATATACGGACACTTTCTCTGTATTTAATCTTGTCATCTCCTATTTTCGGTGCCATCATCGACTTATGCAACTCTTTACGGACACTATTTCAAGATGTGACGAGAGGTAAAGGAATTTTTAGCCTTATCAATTCCCGTGGAGTGATAAGTATTCATTCCTAGTTTGCTAATGGTTTTGGGAACTCTTTATCAGGTATGGGTTGAAGTCATGACAACGATCGAAAAGCTGTTGCATGTCCTATCCGACGGGGGTTGGCATTCAACGGAGGAATTGGTGCAGGAAGTGGGGCATCGCTTCTCAGCAACGATCCATGTGGCAAAGCAGAGGGGCGATCGCTTCGATAAACGTCGGTTGGGTCAGCAATTTGAGTATCGGCTGCTGGTGAATGGTAATGTGCCCCGATGATTGACTAGAATGCCTTTCGGATAGTAACCGTAGTAATGAGTTAATAATAAAACAACAGGACATGGAAGTGGAAAAATGTCGAATCAAACAAGTCTAGGCATAGATGAGCTTTTGATCAAACAGCGCGATGAAATCTTAAAGATTTCAGCCCAACATGGAGCCTTTAATGTGCGGGTGTTTGGCTCTGTAGCACGAGGAGAAGCCGATGAAACGAGTGATATTGATTTTCTAGTGGATTACTCTCTAAATCAAATTAGTCCTTGGTTTCCAGCTAGTTTAGTCTTGGATCTGGAAAAATTGTTGGGACGAAAGGTAGATGTGGCAACTGAAGGATCGCTGAAGGAACGAATTCGGGAACGGGTGTTGGCAGAGGCAGTTCCGCTATGAGGAATGATACCGAACGACTAAGGGATATGTTAGAGGATGTTTTAAAAGTCTTCTGAACCGTGTTTGGCTACCTCAGTTACCTAGAGACTACTAGGACGGAATAGGTGTTTGAGCCTTTCCACTTACTGAACTAAGTAGCATTTGGAACTCAACTCGACCCTTTTCAGACATCCTCTTAGAGGCGATCGCCCAGGTTGAACGATATGCAATGCGAGGACAAGACGCATTTAAACAAGATGAACTCGTGCAAGTCTGGATTATTCATCATCTGCAAATTTTAGGTGAAGCCGCCAGTAAATTGTCAGATTCCTTCGTTGCACAGCATTCAGAAGTTCCCTGGTCTGTGATCGTGGAATTCAGAAATATTTTGGTTCACGAATATTTCAGGGTGAACTTACAGATGGTTTGGCAAATTGTAGAGCGGGATTTACCTAATCTCAAAGCCAGAATCACAGCTATTTTGCAAGACAAGTCATGATCTAAGCAGTGTAGACAACAAATGAGTAACTCAGACCTACTATTTCGTATTTCTAGTGACCCTAACATTTGTTTCGGTAAGCCCTGTATTCACGGGCACCGTATCTGGGTATCGCTGATTTTGGATTATCTGGCGGCTGGGGAGACGATCGAGGGGGTGTTGGAAGCATATCCTAGCCTCGATCGTGCAGATGTATTGGCTTGTATTGCCTATGGTGCAGAAAGTTCAGAAATATCCAAGAGTGTTGAAATTGAGATTTTTTGAAGTCAATGACAAAGTATCGTGTCACGCTTAAACCTGTTTATTCTTGTCCAGCTTCCGAGTTGCCAGCGGGCATAAATCTACCTGAAGGGTGGTCATCTTTATCTTGGCATCAAGTAGAAACGTTCAATGCTCTGAACAATTCAAATATTGATGTTGTGTTCAACACTGCTATGACCGGAGATGGTAAAAGCTTAGCTGCGTATCTGCAAGTGCTACAGGGAAAGTGTTGCGCGATCGGACTTTACCCCACCAATGAACTAGCTCGTGATCAAGAAACTCAAACTCAAGAGTACATTACGAAATTTCAACCACCGAGTGATCTGCGCGTTGTCAGACTGAGTGGAGCAGAATTAGAGATTTATTCAGAGAGTGAGGGGTTAAGGAAAGGAGCAGCACTCTCTACTCGTAGCAGTCAATCAGAGGTTCTGTTGACAAACCCAGATATTTTTCACTATCTCCATCGGGGAGCCTATTTGATCCCAAAAGATAGTCCCGATAAGTTGTGGGGACGAATTGACAAAGATTTTGACCTGTTTATTTTTGATGAATTTCACGTGTTTGCGGCTCCCCAAATCGCCAGCGTGATCAACACCCTGCTGTTGATTCGCTGTACTAATCGGAGGAAAAAGTTTCTGTTCCTATCTGCTACCCCAGATGAGCACTTAATCCGGCGACTCAGAATAGCTGGCTTTCGCTGTCAAGAGATTAACCCAGTTCAACAGGGCAAATACCAGTTTCCCGATCGTCTAGACAAGCAAACACAGCTTCAGGCAACTCATTGGCGGCAGGTAGCACGCGCCATTCAACTCAAGTTTGTTCCACTTGCCTCTGGCACAAAAGCTTCAGAAACTTGGTTGAAAGAGAATTGCAGTCTGATCAGAGAACAATTTCAAAATCATCCCGGCAGCAAAGGCGCGATTATTCTCAATTCCATTGCTGCGGTTAAACGGCTGACACCCTTTTTCCAGGAGCTATTACAATCCTTGGGGTTAACGGTTGGCGAAAATACGGGTCTTTCTGGCAAAACCATCAGGGAGCAGTCCCTTGCAGCAGATCTGGTGTTAGGCACTAGCACGATCGATGTGGGGGTAGACTTCAAGATTAATTTCCTGATCTTTGAATCCTCGGATGCGGGGAACTTCATCCAGCGCTTGGGGCGGTTAGGGCGACATGATTGGTATAACCGGGATGGACAACGGGTTGATTTTAATGGGTTTACTGCCTATGCCTTAGTTCCTAACTTTTTTGTGGAACGGTTGTTTGCGGGAGATTCTCCACCGTTGGCAACTGAGGGGGTTTACGATCGCCCATTTCTCAATGAAACGGTTTGGGAACAGTACCGCACAATCAATGATTTTGCAGGCTACTACAAACGATGGGGGGCATTTCAATCCCTATTTTTAGGGCGGAAGCTGGCTGACAAAACGATTCAGCAGCAGTATGCCGGGAGCCTTGCTAGCTTTCAACACGACTGTGAGCAAGTGTTCGATCGCCCCTTTAGCCAACTCGCTGGGTTAGTCAAAGGATGGGCAAAGGGCTGGCAGATCCTTTCCGGTAAGAAAGAAGGCAATCCGATTTATGAGGATGCTTGCAGCTTTCGGGGTTCTAGCCTCTTGCAATGTGGGTTGTATGACCTGACGGAGGTCAATGAAGCCGATCGCTTCAAGACCTACGATTTGTCGGGGATTCTGAGCAACCTGGAGATTGAACCCTGGACAGAGGCAGGATTTCTGCGATCGCTGCAAGAAACCGCTACTCGCACCCAAAAGCCCATCCCAAAAGGACGATTTGCCCATTGTCTGGCGTTCATGAAGCTGGTCAGCTACCGAGAAGAGCGATCGATCTGGAAATTTACCTACCCTGGCGATTTGACCGAGCCAGCCAATGCCTGGAAGGTGCAAGTGTTGACAGGACTGGAAGTCTGGCAACCCGAAAACCGTTGGGTGGGTGAACTGAATAAACGACTACGCCAACAAGGGCTAGTCTGTTATTTGCTCTGCCGTCCGGTCAGTGAAGTGCGAATACGGTTGCAATTGCCAATGCACTTCCAGATTTATCCGATTAGTGATCAGCACAGTGTTCACGATGCGATCGCGCCCTATGCGATCGCTTTTGGGCAAAGTGCCCTGCTGCTGGATACGTTGGCCTATCGGTTCAAAACCAAAGGAGGTGACCCAATGATTTTTTGAGGTTTCAGTCCCGACGATCGGGATTCAGGTTAGTGCGACGGAGATGAAACAGCTTGCGCCATTAAGTTCAGACGTATTTGTTTCAGTCCCGAAGCGGGATTTCACGCTTATGACTCTATAACTGCCATAAGCCTCCGTCTGTCTCCAGCTTACCAGGGTTGAGCTAAGTTACGACCTATTTGACTGGTTAAATAGGTCTGATCTTATAGAAACTCTTTAAAGACTCTTGCGATCTGCTATCGTTTGCGCTAGCTTCGTGTTGTTCACGGTGAATATAGTTCTGACGAACTGTTCTTACAGCAAACTCAATTATTTGGAGGATTTGTATGAAAACGAAGAAGACGAAGCTTGATCTATTACTCGAAGTTCTTTCAGACGGTGAGTGGCACTGGGGTAATGAGTTAGCTGTCAAAGTTGGATGGCGGTTCGGTGATCCTGTGGATAAAGCTAGGGATAGAGGTTACCCGGTTAAAACAGAGCGGGTTGGACTTCAACATCGATATCGTTTGCCCAAATTCTAACGAACTTGGACACCCTTGGGATTTGTTTGCTTCTACAGCAAACAAATCTCCTTCAAAAGAGGGAAGCCATTAGTAGCTTTCGGCATTAAGTACAGGCGTAAGTAGTCTCAACCCCCAATGCTATTTCAATAGCAAGGCTGGTTAAGTCACTGGAAAAACCAAACCTTAAAGCAGTTAGTCTTATCAAAGCTTCTCTCTTTCCTCAAATCAAGAAAGCCTGAAGGATGAGTACATCAATGAATGATCAAACTTTATTAGAGCGGATCACGATTAACCCCACCATCTTTGGGGGGAAGCCCATCATTCGAGGTCGTCGCCTTGCGGTGGAGCATATCTTGGGGATGCTGGCGGCAGGGGATACGATCGAGATTCTCCTGGAGGGGTATCCCTGGCTAGAACGGGAAGATATTCTCGCTTGCTTAGTCTATGCCCGTCGATTAGTGGGGCATGAACGGGTTGAGCCTCTGCTGGTGGAGCGTTAATCGTGAAATTGCTCTTAGATACCTGTGTGTGGGGTGGAACTCGCACACCTCTGGTTGCTGCTGGATACGATGTGGTTTGGGCTGGCGACTGGGAGGCAGACCCAGGTGATGAGCAGATTCTGGCAATGGCTTACAGCGAGAGCCGTATTCTAGTGACTCTCGATAAGGATTTTGGAGAGTTGGCGATTGTACGAGGTTTTCCCCATTGCGGCATTGTGCGTTTGGTAAATCTCAGTAGCAGACAGCAAGCAAGTATTTGCTTAGCAGTGCTTAAACGTTACGGTGAAGAGTTACAGGCAGGTGCAATTGTTACTACTGAGTTAAATAGAGTCAGAATTCGTCCAGCAGAGGAAGAACCATTTAACTAAAAAGGCTGAAACCTTTACGTTAGAACGCATGGAGAAATTGGGTGGGTTTCGGAATATCTTGGCTCATTTGTACGACGAAATCATTCCGGAGAAAGTGTATGAATCACTGCGACATGCGTTGATTGATCACCCACAGTATCTTGCTGAGCTTGAAAATTATTTGAATTCTCTGGAGCAGGCTAATGGTGAAGCAGATTCAGAACCATGACCAAGCACAACTATCTATTTTTAAGGTGGAAGAAACTATAGTGGAGAGCGATGGTGATTTATCGGATGATAGCTGGCTAGAGGGTGACGATGGGCTTGATGGGGAGACGAGCGATCGCACCATCGCCCCTCCTGAACGAGAACTGCTCACCCTAAAATTGCTACGAGAGGCAATTCAGGCAGAAAATCCGGCTGATCTGGTGATGCGAGATTTTGCCGAATATGTGTTGCCCAATTTGTTGCAGGTGGCGATCGGCGTTACTGCCAAGGGCGGCAGATTCTTTGATGATCTGGATCAACAACGGGAAGCTGAAGGCAAAACCAAAGTTCGGCGAGATAATGCGGCTGATCAATCCCTCAATACCCATTTGCTGAATGGGCTGTTTCCAGCTAACTCGATTGCACGACGATTGGAAAGGCTAAATACGACTGTAAAACGAGTAGTTCGAGAGCGTGAACGACGTTTACTGCTTGCAGGTTTTATTCTGCATGACTTTGAAAAATTCAATTATGCTCGATTTCGTGGAATTCCTCAAAAATATCAAGATATACAGATAGCAGGTGAGGAAAAAATTCGGCAGCTATCTCTTCCAGAGCACCGAGAACTAGTCGATTCTATCTGTAAAGAACTAGGAATTGATCACTTGGTTAATCCTGGTGAACCAAGTAAATATCAAGAGTACTTAGATGACCTACTAGTTGTTATTTATAATGCCCAACGCCGTTGGGATACTAATTGGAACTTCTCAACATTCGGGTTGAGCAATCTGGTTTTACCAGATCGAACTCTTGGCTGTCTTGCTGACTTAAGCTATCTTGCAGATTTATTGTCATCCATTATTAAACATCCACAAAATGTCGAAAAAAATACCTTGTTTGAAATTATGCATAAGCTCAGCGATGGGCAATTGCGTCTTACCTATCACAGCATTGCCGAAAACCGAGGGGTGCTCACCAATGTGGTGAACAATGCCGTGATGGAGGCATACACCAGCCTGAATACGGAGAATTACACCCACTACGAACCCTTGCTGTATTTGCCAACAGGGGTGATCTACCTCGCTGATCGCAATGCGCCACCCCTTAATCCGGCAGGATTACCCGATCGGGTGGTCGCCAAAATGAAACAGCTTTGTTTTGAGCAATTGCGCCTGCGCCAAACCGGGTTTGGACGGGATGGCAAGGGCATGAAATATGCAGACTATTACACCTTGTTTTGCGACGATCGCGGCTTGATGACGATCGCCCTGGATGCCACGCTGCGCGTACTTTCTGCTAACAAAAGTTCGGTTGCGCCCAGCCGGACTGAAAACCTGCTTCGGTTTCAGCAGCAAGGAACTCTATCGGCTGACTATGACTTCCACATGAAGAATGATATTCGCATTGACCAGCTAGCCGAGTTTGGGGATGTGATTAGCCGCAAGATTTGGGGCGATCGCTATGAAAATCTTGAGCTAGCCCGCAAAGGACGCAGCCAAGCCCGCAAGAAAAACAAGGCATTACCGGAATTACCCGCGATCGACCTGCATCCAAGCGATCTGATCCATCGCATTGCCGAATCTTGGGGACTAGCCTCCTACTCTGCCCCAATCCGAGAGATTCAGCGGATTAACGAAACCTTGAAAGAGCAGGGCTTAAAGGGAAATACAGGTGGTGTTCCCTATGAGTGGTATTTCCTAGCAGCGACCTATCTTGACCACCATCCTGGACTGGAGACGATTCGAGAGACTGGGGAAACAATCATTAACGTTGTCGCTAATTTGATTGAACCGATCATTGCCCAGTACAAACTACCCGATGGCTGGGATGATTTGCGCCAGTGGGTCAACCAAGTCGTCATGTTGCCTGGTAGCAATCAACCGCCACCAGATCAAGAACAAGAACAAGCCGATATCTTCCTCAAAGAACTCGCCCACTATACCGCTGCTAAGAAACCCGGTCGGGGACGGCAACTGATTTGCTCTATCTCCCATTCTGCTTACAGTGTCACCGAACAGATGGAATCCGCTGTGCTGTTTACCCCCCAGGTCTACACCAACAAACAAATGTTGGGAGGTTCCAATGCCAAGCGCAATATTTCTAGCATTGCGGGCTTAGAAATGATGCTGAGGCAAATTCTGATGAACCAAACCCAGGCGGTGGGTAAGCGGTTTGAAGATGGCAAATATCGCTATCTCTACTTCTACCCGACGTACTATTTCACCCCTGAAACCAACAAGTTTCTGCAAAAGGCGTATAGCAGTATTGCCCAAACTCGCTTTGACACCAGCATTCGTAATCACTTTATCTCAAAGGATTTGGAGGCGAATTTTGAGCGATCGCGCTATCAAACCGTCGATGCCTTCTTAATGGATGAGGGGCTAGACCGCAAGAAAAAGCTAGATGAAGCTGACCCAGAGTATAAGCGCGATCGCACCTTCAAGCTTGCCTATCCTGACGACCAACCGCTCACCTTCTATTTCATGGCACTGCCGCCAGGGAAAGACCCCACAGATACAGAATCTTGGGTGATGCCCGCTTGGTTAGCCTTTGCCTTCCCGATGATTCTGGATGTCAAAACCGTCGTCTCAGAATCGCCGATTCCACCGTTTAACGATGGGGCAGAGTTTGAAGAAAGCGTCTTTCTTGACAGTGCCCCGCAAGCGTTTCGTGTGTTGACAGGGCGCGATCGCTTCCGGTTGGACTCCATTCTGGAAGGTTGGCAAAATCCCGATGGCACTAAACAAGCAGCCCCGCTCACCGTGCTCACTGCTGCCTATGCCATTCACCTGGATGTGAACGCTAAGCAGGGGAAAAGTGGCTATGACGCGAACTGGGGCAAACTCACCGAGTTAGCTAAGGATTTTGAAACCAGTCCTCTTCATGTCTTTAGCTATCTCAGCCGGTGGGTACGTAATCAGAAACTAGACGCTCCTAGCACCAGCAAAATGAAGCTCTATGCCTATCATTTTTATCCGTGTTTTGACCCATATACCAAGTTTGACCCTAATTTGGAGGCATTAACTGTGGAACCAGAATCAGCGATCAATCACCCCCAGAAACTCACCGATCTCTATCGTCAGTTTTATCGGGCAAAAAAGTCATTTAACCCAAAATCCAACGCGGTACTCAAGCCGATCGACCTCGCCGCAGAAACCATTCTCAAAGCTGAATCCACTGTTTTTCAGGGTGAAACATTAGTAATGGCAGTGGCGGCTGAGATTTTCAAACTCATGGATCGGGTTCATGCCTCCACCGCAGACGGACGATGGATCATCAGCGATCGAGAGGACGAGCGACAAGCCGTGCTTAGCTTTGCTCACTATTTTGTCAAGGATGTGTTTGAAGGCGCATTTGCAGGCGATCGTGCCCGTCTTGCCGGACGGCAACTCAATCTCATCCGCGATACCTGCGAGTTTCTCTATCGCTTAGCACAAGACAAGGAGAACCAAGAATGGCGAAAGAATAATCCTGACAAAGTGAAGAGCAAATCCCCTGAAGACGAACTCGAAGATGACTAGCCTTACAAGGGTTGGGAGACCCAACCCCTACAGGGAAACCCAACCCCTACAATTGCATCATTTGATTGGTTTGTAGGGGCGCGGTTCCCGCGCCCTAGATAGGGCACATGAATGGTTACCTCGGTGAAGACACAGAACGATATTAACAATAGGAGAAAAACTATGACATTGCTAAAAACCGTCAACGCCAAATTCTTCCACGCTGAAATCCCCTACAAGCCCATGGGCAAGTATGTCCATTTCCTCACTGTTCGGGTCACAGAGTCCTATCCCTTGTTTCAAACCGATGGGGAACTCAACAAAGCGCGAGTAAGAGCAGGAGTCACCGATTCAACACCCATTAGCCGTCTAGCCATGTTCAAGCGAAAACAATCTACCCCAGAGCGGTTGGTGGGGCGAGAACTGCTGCGTAACTATGGCTTGATGACGGCGGAAGAGTGTGAATACAACGTCAAGTTTGCGATGAATAATCCTGATTGCATTATCTATGGGTTTGCGATCGGCGACTCTGGCTCCGAGAAATCCAAAGTGGTGGTGGATACTGCTTTCTCGATCACCGCCTTCGATGAATCTCACGAGACCTTTACACTAAATGCCCCCTATGAAAATGGGACAATGGCATCTAAAGGCGAAGCTGGCTCAAAACCAGGAGAGGTGACCAGCCGGATCAACCAACAAGATCATATTCGTCCGCAGGTGTTTTTCCCCAGTATTGTCACTCTGAAAGATCCAACCGAGGCGAGTTTTCTCTATGTCTTCAACAACATTCTGCGGACTCGTCATTATGGCGCACAAACGACACGCACCGGTCGAGTGCGGAATGAGTTGGTGGGCATTGTGTTTGCGGATGGCGAAATTATCAGTAACTTGCGCTGGACCCAGGCAATTTATGACCAAATGCAAGCAACTGGCACGCTGCATTCTCCTGATCCGCTGAATGAAGATGATGTGTTGACGGCTGCTCAGGTTGCGGTGGAGGGACTTATGGCAAGCGAATCTCTTGTTCATACCGATTTTATTGGTGAAGCATTCAAGCCTCTGCTCGCAGAGGTGAAAGCACAAACCGGCAGCGAAGAGTCGTTGAGGGCAATCCTCAGACTAGCTGATGATGAAGCCAAGGCTTATTTTGCGAAGCATGTTGAAAAGCCCAAGAAAGCGGCTGCACAAGCGAGGTAATGCTGATGACCATGATCTATCATTGCACCCTAGAACTACACGACAGCCTCTACTTTGCTACTCGTGAAATTGGACGACTCTACGAAACCGAACCCGTGTTGCACAACTATGCACTCTCCTATGTGCTGGGATTGATCGATAATCCCCAGTACAACACGGTGGTTCCCGAGGAACATGCCTATCGCTACTTTTGTTCTGAACAAGTACCCAAGTATGAGGAGCACCTAACACCGCTGAATCAACAGGGGATTTATGTGACTCCAGCCAGAGCGGTTAGCCATACTGCTATTCTCAATACTTGGAAGTATGCGGATAACCGCTACCATGTTGAAATGGAGCCAACCTCCAAGAACATTCCCAGCTTTGGCAGAACCAAGGAAATTGCCCCAGAGAGCCAATTTGAGTTTTTTCTGATTACGGAGAAAGCTCTAGTTCTACAAAGGTGGGTACGAATTGGGAAATGGGCGAGTAAAGCAAGGCTGGAGGCTGTAGAACTTCCTAAGCTGACGTTGCATTCAGCGGGTGAGTTTGCCTATCCCCATCCGCTTAACCCGTTGGATGTCATGTTCACCAATCAGGTGTTGAGCTATGACACGGTGAACATGCCACCTGTGAGCTTGATTCGTAATGTGCGGATGATTGGGGAGTTTTACACCGTGGAGGGGATGCAGGGCTTAAAGATTCCAGCCAAGATGCAGTACCGATTTAGCAATTGAGGTGATTTGAATTAAAGCGATCGCCCCTTTCTTCTCCCGATCCCCCATGTATGCTACCCCCATTTATCATCACCCCCCATAGAGATCCATCAATGAAGATTCTTGATGCCACACAGTCCTATACCTTCAGCAAAATCTTTTACCAAGGCAGGATTGCTTTGGAGCATCATCACTGACCAAATCTTTTCCTTTTTGGCTTTTTGGATGTTCCGGGCGATCGCCCCTACAACATTTCTTCCGCGAACCCCCGACTATTTTGGAGTGCCAACCAATGAGTACGCCGACGCTGATAGGCTTCAATCTCTGGTGCAAGGGAATGATCCAGATCAATTGAACAAGCTGTTTGGTGGGAACTACCTTCACTGGCAAAGCTGCTTTGAGTTTCTCCGTGAGCGCTTACCCCTCTTCATAATTGTCGATTTGCATCAGTAAATTCTCCTGCACCTAAAGCTTACTAAAATTTTATGCCTTATAGCCTTGTCCTCAACCTGCTACCCCGATCGCCCATTCCGCAAGCACATCTAAGCGGTCGCCATCTTCACGCCTTATTTCTTGACCTAGTGCAAGCCATTGATCCAGCGTTGGCAAACGCTTTGCACCAACAGCAGTCAGAGAAAGCGTTTACCCTCAGTCCGCTGCAAGTTGGCAACCCCAAAGGAAACACACTTCAATGGCAGCACGATCGCTCGATTTCTGCTGGAACGCCTTGCTGGTGGCGCATTTCCCTACTAGATGAAACATTATTTGGCAGGCTAACTCACCTCTGGCTAAACTTGAACACTCAAAAGTCCTGGCATCTAGGGGCAGCAGATTTGGACGTAATCAATATTTTGGGTACGCCACAAGCCACCCAACCCTGGGCGAACTTTTCAACCTATGCTCAACTTTACGAACAAGCATCAGACTGCGATCGCCTGATTCATCTGAAATTCTACACACCTACTACCTTTCGAGTCA
Organism: Neosynechococcus sphagnicola sy1; assembly: GCF_000775285.1. Lineage (NCBI taxonomy): Bacteria > Bacillati > Cyanobacteriota > Cyanophyceae > Neosynechococcales > Neosynechococcaceae > Neosynechococcus > Neosynechococcus sphagnicola. Next base: position 134,255 of record NZ_JJML01000001.1, read on the forward strand.
CAAACTATGACTGTGCCTTACCAACCAAAGAACTTGTATTTCAAAGCCTACTCAAACGATGGAATCAATACAGCCAAATCTCCTTTCAAAAAACATTAATCGAACCGATTTATCCTAGCTTTTTTGACATTCGGACTGAAATTGCGATCGACAATCGCAGTAAATTTATTGGCTGTGTGGGAAACATCACCTTTCAAATCTTGGGAGACATTGATCCATCGACGATTCAGCAGATTAATACACTTGCAGATTTTGCTGTTTTTGCAGGTATAGGACGCAAAACCCCGATGGGAATGGGAATGGTACGACGACATCCAAGAAAAAGTTGACATGATCATGGAAAATTACTTACCCCTGGCATACCTGAATGCCTGGGAATACTGCCCACGCCGCTTCTACCTGGAATATGTGTTGGGAGAAATGGCAGACAACGAACATATCATCCTGGGTCGCTATCTACATCGCAATATTGATGAAGAAGGCACCATTCAGGAAGGTGATACCCGGATTCATCGCCATCAGTGGGTGTGGAGCGATCGCCACCAGGTGACTGGCATCATCGACGCCGTAGAAGAACGAGCCGGACAGTTAATCCCGATTGAGTACAAGAAAGGTCGGATGGGCAACCACCTTAACGATCACTTTCAACTCTGCGCCGCTGGGCTGTGTTTGGAAGAACGAACTGGCAAGGCGATCGCCTACGGTGAGATTTTCTACCATGCCAATCGTCGTCGCCAAAAAGTTGAATTTACCCCTCAACTAAAAACTGCTACTGAACAGGCGATCCAAGCCGCTCATCAAGCTGTCCATCAGGTAATGCCTGCACCTATTGAACATCCTAAAAAGTGCCAGGCGTGTAGCCTCCAAGGCATCTGTTTACCCTTAGAAGTCAAGCAATTACGCCGTCAAGAAACAGAGGTATAGCAATGTCCGTTCTATATGTGACCCAACCCGATGCGGTACTAAACAAAACCTACGAAGCTTTCACAGTATCACTAAAACAGGAAGATGGTTCCTGGCAGAAACGCGCAATCCCAGCCCAAACACTTGAACAAGTTGTTCTCATGGGCAATCCGCAAGTAACAGGCGATGCCTTTGTCTATGCCCTGGAGCTAGGAATGCCAATCCACTATAGCATTTTTCACTCTTGTGAGGCGTAGTAGCAACAGTGAGTGAACCAAGTTTTTGAGGTTTTCCAAAGATACTTGAGTAAAAAGCGTCTTCAATGGCATTAGCGAGATCGGGATAGCTGCGTGCCCCAATCGTCCGCAAAATAGTTTTTAATCTTTGAGAAGCAATTTTCTATCGGTGAAAAGTCTGGAGAATAGGGAGGTAAATAAATCAACTTAGCACCCACGTCCTCAATCAGCTTTCTGATCGTGTCATGGTTGTGTATCGAGTAGTTATCCATAATCACACAAGCTCCTTTCCAAAGTTTCGGAACCAGGTGGCGAGCAATGAAGGCTTCAAAGGTCAAACCATCGGTTGAACCGACGATACTTACGTTAGTGACAACGGTTTTGAGGCTGATTGCACTGATTGTAGAGACTCGTTTACCTCGCTTGCTGGGGCGCTTACCCCGTGCTCTTTTACCTTTAGGGGCACGAGCATGTAACCGGGTGAGGGCTAAATCAACCCCAAATTCATCAATGAAGATCAGATCTTGGGCTAGAATACCCCGCACTAACTGCCAAAACTCAAATCGCTTTTGTTGAACTCGCTCAGTTTCTTTCTCAGGGGGATGCAGTGTTTTTTTTAAAGGGTCAAGTTCAGCTTCTGAAGCATCCGAAACATTGTCGTTATGCTGACTCGAACCCCAACTGCTTCGTCTAACAGATCACACAGTTCGCTCAAGGTGGCATCATTATTTGTCTCAACTAAGCCACTCAACACAGCCAGATGCTCAGCACTGAGTTTGCTGGGGGTTTGTTCTGTTCGCTGCTTCGGACGGATAGTCCCGGTCTCTCGATATTGCTTCGTTAGTTTGCGTACAAAGCTGTATGCTACATGAAACTGTTCGGCTAGCTTGCGTTGAGAGGTCTTCCCGTCTATGTATCTCTCAACTATTTTTCTCCGCAAGTCTTCAGAATATGGGCGCACGTTTATCTAGATTAACAGTGGATTCCTATATCTTACC